>DQKS01000029.1 GCA_015660645.1 Gammaproteobacteria bacterium | reverse complement strand
TATTTCGGTTGGACACATAAAAGCAGTTTGCCATTCATTGTTAGCAGTATGCAGTGCTGCTAAAGCACCTACTAAAGTCTTTCCTGAGCCCACATCTCCTTGCAGCAGTCTTCGCATTGGAGACTTAGCAGTTAAATCTTTAAGGATTTCACCCCATGTTCTTTTTTGGGCTTCAGTCAGTTGGAAGCCTAAAGAATTAAGGAATTGCACTTCGTTGGAAGATCTAATTCTCATCTTTGGCCCTTCTCTGCCCTCTAATTCATTCTTGAGTATTCCGGCACATAACATGTGTGCTACAAGCTCTTCTTTTATAAGTTTTTTTTGGGCAGGATGGTTCCTGCTTAATAGAATATCTAAATCTATATCTGCAGGTGGGTTGTGGATGAATTTTAATGCTTGGAATAGGTCTGAAAATTCTTCATCAGCATCTTTTTTGATACCCTCTTTTAGTAAATTATTCTTTTCACAATAGTTAATTGCACCAGAGATAATTTTTTTTAACCTACCTTGTTGCAGTTTTGAAGTGGATGCATAAACAGGGGTAAGGTTTTTATCAACTTCCAAGGGGTCAGATTTTTGAAAGACTTGGTATTGAGGATGAATCATTTCTTTCCCAGCAGATCCATGCCTAATAGTTCCATAACATCGCATCAAAGAGCCTTGTTTTAAAGCCTTATGCTGAGCCATTGCAAAATGGAACATTCTGATTGTTAATCGGCCTGTCCCGTCATAAATCTCAGTGAACAACATTCGTCTTCCTCTGAAAACAACAGTAGATTTAATAATTTCTCCTTCTATTAGAATAGGAGTCTCGTAAGGTGCTTCACCAAGATTTGTTAGTTTTGTTCTATCTTCGTAACGATAAGGAAGATGAAAAAGGGCATCTTGTATATTTTTTATACCCAATTGTGAAAGAGACTCAGAGACTTTAGGGCCTACTCCTTTGAGTTCTTCTACGGGGTGGTTGATTATCTTGCCTTCAGGCATGGATCATTACTATTCTTTTTCTTTGATGATAATGGCCTCTACTTCAATTAATGAGTCTAGAGGCAATCTTGCTACTTGAAGAGCTGCACGGGCCGGATAAGGCTCCTCAAAATATTCAATCATAATTTCATTTACTTTAGCAAAACAAGATAGGTCTTGAAGAGAGATATTTAGTTTTACTATATCATTGAGGCTACAGTTAGCAGCTACACATACAGCCCGAATATTATCGAAAACTCTTCTGATTTGATTCTCTTCACCTTCAACAAGTTTCATGGTAGCTGGGTCAAGAGGAATTTGACCTGAAAGAAAAATGTTATTACCTACTCGAACCGCTTGAGAATAAGGGCCTATTGCATTTGGAGCCTCTGAAGTCTCAATCTTTTGTTTCATAATTCTCAATGGATGGTCTTAACTTTTCTCATTTCTTGATCGTGCACTCTATTTACAGATATTATCGCTTTAAGTGTTTTTAGTCTTCTAATAACTTTTGCTAGATGCAATCTATCGGTAACTTGAAGATCAAGATTAAATTCGTATATACCAGCTTCAGGTTCATTTGTTTTTATAGAAGAGATATTAGTATTTGCTTCTGTAATAGATGAAGCTAGATTAGCTAAAAGACCAGGTTTATCATTAGCAATTATTTTAATTTCAACCGGGAAAGCTCTACTTAATTCTTGATGCCAATTAAGAGGGAAGCACTGGGTTGGATCTTTTTTTACAGCCAGAATATTTTTACATCTTTCTTGATGGACAACGAGGCCTCTTTCAGCGGTAAAGTGACCTATCACTGAATCACCTGGGATAGGACGACAGCAAGTTGCATAATTTACTACTAGGCCTTCTGCGCCTGTTATTTCAAGTGGAATAATAGTTTTAGATTTATTTTTTCCTTTTTGATGCAAGGAGTTAGATATTTGTGTTGCAACAATATTCCCCATTCTCTTTCCCAGTCCTATTTCTTCTAAGAGCTTATTTAAACTTCTTACCCCAAGACTATCTAAGGCTGTTCTTAAATCTTGTTTATCTATATCTTTTAATCTTATGTCCATAGAATTAAGTGATTGATCTAATAGCTTTTTTCCAAACTTCTTTGCTTCTGAAATCTTTAGATTACTTAGATAATGTCTAATGTTATTCCTTGCCCTTGCTGTGACTGCAAAGTTTAGCCAAGCAGGGTGAGTTTGAGGCAAAGGATCTCTCAATATTTCTATTGTCTGTCCACTCTCCAATGGAACGCTCAAAGGAGCAAGTTTTCTATTAATTCTACAACCTCTACAATGATGGCCTATGTCTGTGTGAACAGCATAAGCAAAATCTATAGCTGTAGAGCCTGCAGACATTTCCATAATTTTTCCTTGAGGAGTAAAGACATAGATTTCATCTGGAAAAATATCAGTTTTTACTGATTCAACGAATTCTTCAGAAGAATCATAATTATCTCTCAACTCTAAAAGGCTAGCGACCCATCTTCTTGCTTTTATTTGAGGTTTAGTGTCTGACTTATTGCCTGATTTATAGAGCCAATGAGAAGCAATACCATTTTCTGCCATATCATCCATTTCTTGAGTTTTTATTTGAATTTCAACAGAGAGGCCTTTGATTCCAACAACTCCTGTGTGTATAGATTGATAACCATTAGATTTAGGCAATGCGACATAGTCTTTAAACCTTCCATCTACGGGTTTATAAATACTATGGACTAAACCTAGTGCTCTGTAACAATTCTCAGGAGTATCAACAATAATCTTTAGAGCAAAAACATCCATGATTTCATTAAACGACCTTCTCCTTTCTTTCATTTTCCTGTAAATGCTATATATATGTTTTTCTCTGCCTTCTACTAATGCAGGTAGCCCCTCATGATGGAGTGTCTTTTCTATATCCTTTTGCATCTTCCTAATAAGTTTATTTTGGCTGCCTCTATTTTTTTTTACGGCTGCAGTTAGGCGTTCGTATCTAGTTGGGTAAATCACTTGAAAGGCTAAATCTTCTAATTCTCTATATACATTATTCATTCCTATGCGGTGTGCTATAGGAGAATAAATTTCTAACGTTTCTTTGGCTATTCTTAATTGTTTCTCTCTATCTAAATGAAACAAGGTACGCATGTTATGGAGTCTGTCAGCAAGCTTAACTACAATAACTCTTATGTCTGTTGCCATAGCAAGGACCATTTTTTGAAAATTTTCTGCTTGAGCTTCTGTTTGAGATGAGATTGTTAACTGATCAAGCTTGCTTACTCCGTCAACAAGGTTAGCAACATCTTTATTAAATTTTTTTTCTATAAGACTCTTAGGAATGCCCGAATCTTCTATTACATCGTGCAGCATCGCTGCGGAAAGGCTGTCTTCATCCATCCTTAACGAACCCAGGATGTTTGCTACTGCAATTGGATGGCTTACATAAGGATCTCCGCTGGATCTAAACTGGCCGGAGTGGGCTTCACAGGCTAATTCATATGCACGCTCAACTTGTTTAACTTGTTTTGGATCCAAGTAATCTGAGAGCTTTTTTGATAGTGCTGTTATTGATTCCATAGAAATCCAAAAATATAAACAGAGTATCTCTATTTTTGAGCCTATTGGCTAATAAAAGGGAAGGAAATTATTTCGTAGGAAAATCTTGAGCTGATAATTCTTCTGAGAATTCTTGTTCAAGATCGGCAATATCAACCTTAAGGTCATTGATATTTTCTAAGGTTACTGTTCCTGCTTCAATTTCTCTTAAAGCCATAACCGTAGGTTTATCACCTTCCCACTCTAAGGTTGCTCTTCTGCCACCAGTAGCAAGCTGCCTAGCTCTTTTGGAAGCTAGAATAATTAATTCATATCTTGTTGATACTTTTTCTAAAGCATCTTCAACAGTAATTCTTGCCATATCTCTGTATCATTGATTAAGGGTTGGGCATTCTACTCGATAGAACTCTATTGATCCAGCAATAGGTTTAAACAGGTTTCAGCGATTTCCTGCCTTTCTTTAGGTATTTCATGCTCATGATTGATTATTAAGATTAGATCGTTAAGAGCTGATTCAAAATTGTCATTAACTACAAGCCGATCAAAAGAACTTCCATTTATAATTTCATTCTTTGACTGAGCAAGTCTATTTTTTATCTCTATTTCAGAATCTTGATTCCTTTTATTCAGTCTTTTTCTTAAAGCCTCTTTAGAAGGAGGTAGGACAAATATTGTAATTGCTTCAGGATAGCATTTTTTAATTTGCTGAGCTCCTTGCCAGTCTAGTTCTAAGACAATATCTATATTTTGGTCTAGTTGCTTTTCAACCCATTTTTTTGGTGTTCCATAAAGATTACCGAAAACTTCTGCAGACTCTAAGAGATCTCCATTTTTAGACATTTCTAAAAACTCATATTTTGTTGTAAAAAAGTAGGATTCACCATTTACTTCATTTTCCCTTTTTGCTCTTGTTGTGTATGAGATCCCAAGTTTAAGATTCTTAAGTGGCGAATTTTCTAATAGAGACTCAATTAGGCTAGTTTTCCCTGCTCCTGAAGGCGCTGAAATGACAAATAGTTTACTCATATTAAATAAAAGGAGTTTATTGTAGGTTAAATACTATTAAAATAGATTATCAAAGGTTATCTTTTTTATAATCTGACTAATGAATAAAGCACAAAATAATTTTTTTTCTTTGGCAATTAAAGAGCAAGCTCTCCTTTTTGGAGATTTTACTTTGAAGTCAGGTAAAAAGAGTCCTTATTTCTTTAATATTGCTGCTCTTTTTGAGGGAGGGTTCTTGCATGAGCTTTCTTCCATGTATCTCGATATTATTGATCAATTAGAAGACCCTTACGATGTAATTTTTGGACCTGCATATAAAGGCATACCTCTTGCATCCAGCCTTGCTACACAATTAGGTTTGAAGAACTCTAAAGCTTATCCTGTTTGCTTCGATAGAAAAGAAGAAAAAGATCACGGAGAAGGAGGAGTTCTTATTGGCTCTGTTAAAAATAAAAAAGTATTGGTAATAGACGACGTCTTAACTGCCGGGACAGCTTTAAAGAATTCCATTAATTTAGTGAATGAGTCTGGCGGAGAGGTTGTTGCAGCTATTGTAGCTTTAGATAGGGAAGAGAAGAATGACGAAGGAGGTACTATTAAAGAAAGCCTTCAGGAGGAACTCAATATACCAATCAAAACGATAGCTTCTATTTCAAATCTTACAAGTTTCTTAGAGCAAGATAAAAATCTTGAAGAGCAAGCAGAACTTATTAAAAGTTATTATTCTGAATAATGTTTACAGGTATTGTCCAAGAGGTAGGCAGTGTTAACTTTGTATTGGAAACAGAAACAGGTTTTTCTTTAGAGATCGCAGTTCAAAAAGGGTTCTCTGCCGGACTATCAAAAGGAGCAAGTATTGCAGCTAATGGATGCTGCCTGACAGTTACCAGGTTTAGTGAAGATAGTATTTCTTTTGATGTAATAAAAGAGACTGCTCGAATCACAAATCTAGATTCTTTAGAATTAAAAGACAAAGTTAACCTAGAGAGGTCATTAAAATTTGGAGATGAAGTAGGTGGTCATGTTCTTTCTGGTCATGTTTCTTGTGTCGCAGATGCAGTATTAAAAAACCAAGATGGAGAAGTGGAACTAATCATCAACTGCCCCAGTGAATGGAGAAAGTACATTATTCTTAAAGGTTATGTAGCCGTTAATGGTGCTAGCTTAACAGTGGCTAAAGTTTCCCATGAAAGTTTTTCTGTCTTCCTAATACCAGAAACTCTTTCTTCTACTAATTTGTCTCTAATCCAAGATAAAGATCAGGTAAATATTGAGATAGATCAAACTACTATAGCTACTTTTATGGCTCTAGAAACTAGACTTGAAGAATAGTTAGATTCTCAGTAAGCTAGAGAATATGTGGAAATATTTTGTTATTTTTCTTATCTTTTTGTTTTCTTCTTGTAGCTCGGAAGACCCCTTTAATTCAGACTCAGAAAAGAATTATCAATCCACTTATAGTCCTGATAATAGTGGTGATTTTGTAATAATAGGTGCTAGGATTTTAACTGGAACAGGAGAAGACTATCCTTCGGCTGATGTATGGGTGTCCAATAATAGAATAAAATCCATTGGAGTTGAGCTCAATTATCCAGAGAACATCGAATTAATAGACGCAACCGACAAGTGGTTAACTCCTGGGATTATAGATATTCATTCTCATATGGGTGTTTATCCGTCGCCAAGTCTCAGATCAAGCTCGGATGGTAACGAAGCTACAGATCCGGTCACACCGCATGTTTGGGCAGAACACTCTGTGTGGACCCAAGATACTCAGATGCCTTTAGCTCTTAAAGGAGGAATAACAACGTTTCATGTTCTTCCTGGTTCAGCCAATCTTTTTGGAGGGCGAGGAGTAACTCTTAAGAATGTCTGGTCAAGAACCATGCAAGGTATGAAATTCCCAAACGCTCCTTATACCCTCAAGATGGCGTGTGGTGAGAATCCAAAAAGGGTTTACGGCAATTTGAATAGAGAACCTTCTACTAGAATGGGTAATGTTGCCGGATACAGAAAAGCTTGGATTCAGGCAGAAAATTATAAAGAAAAAAGATCACCCACTAGAGATTTAAAATTAGAAACCTTAGCAGGTGTATTGGATGGAGAGATATTGATACAAAACCACTGTTATAGAGGTGAAGAAATGGCTGTCATGCTCGATATAGCTAAAGAATTTAAATATAAAGTAACTGCTTTTCACCATGCAGTAGAGGCTTACAAGATTGCTGATCTATTAGCTGAAAATGGTGTGTGTGCTGCTATGTGGGCAGATTGGTGGGGATTTAAACATGAAGCTTTTGATATGGTTTGGGAGAACGTTGCGATAGTAGACCAAGCAAATAATGCAACTGGTTGTGCAATAGTGCATTCGGATTCTCCAATTGGTATTCAACGATTAAATCAAGAAGCGGAAAAAGCAAGATCTGCGGGAGTTAGGGCGGGTTTTGATATTCCAAGATCTAGAGCCATTCAATGGATAACAAGAAATCCTGCAAAAGCTTTAGGTATTTTAGACGAAGTTGGAACATTAGAGCCTGGAAAAATGGCTGATATTGTTATATGGAACCAAGATCCTTTTAGTGTCTATGCAAAAACAGAAAAAGTTTTTATTGATGGTTTAATTCACTATGATCATGAAGACCCCTCAACTCCAAAACCGACTGACTTTGAGTTAGGTCTTTTAAAACCGGAGGGCAATAGATTGTGAAAGCGCTAATCTTCCTTTTTTCTTTGGTTTTCTCTTTTATTGTTCAAGGAGAAGGCCTTCTCTTGAAAGGTGGAAATGTTCACACTGCAGATTCTGAGGGGATACTAGAAAATACTGATATTTATATCAAAGATGGAAAGATAATTAAGATTGGAAAAGATTTGAAGGTCAGTGCTTCTCGAGTAGAAGACTTAAATGGCAAAATAGTAACACCTGGTTTTATAGCTCCTTACTCTCAGTTGGGAATAGTGGAGATCGAAGCTGTAGCTGAGACTAGGGATGACAGGTCGACAGTGTATTCCTCGGGTTTGAGCATTGTTTCAGCTTTTAATCCACACTCTACTCTAATTCCTTATAACCTTAGAGGTGGTATAACAACTGCTCTTTCCGTACCTAGTAGCTCAGGATTGTATTCAGGCTTGGCTTCTTCTTTTTCTTTATCAAGTAGCTTAGAAGGAAGTTTAATTAGTCAGGACATCGCTTTATTCGGTAGTGTAAGCTCTGGAGAAGGTTCAAGAGCAGCTAAGATGCTTTTACTTGAAGATAGTTTGGATGTAGCTTCTAGAGTTATAGAAGCGGATGGTTGGAATGATGAAAAAGGCCTGCCGTCCTCTTCCAGTTATTCCAGTAGAGATATCATCGCTTTGAAAAGAGTCCTTTCTAGAGAGATACCTCTTGTTGTAAGAGCAGACAGAGCCTCAGATATTCTATTCTTAATTAACTTTTCTATAGATAAAAATATTAGATTGATTGTAAGAGGAGGTTCAGAAGCTTGGATGGTAGCAAAACAGTTAGCCAAAACAAATACCCCAGTTATTCTTGAACCAATTAATAATCTTCCTGGATCTTTTAATCAATTAGGCGCGAGATTAGATAATGCTTCCATGCTTAATAAGGCGGGGGTTAAGATTCTCATAGCTTCCCATGAAACCCATAACAGCTATTTGAGTCGACAGGCTGCTGGAATAGCCGTTTCTTATGGGCTACCTTGGGATGTGGCCCTTAGAGCGATAACTAGTAACGTTGCTGAAGTTTTCGGTTTAAAAAAAATTGGCATGATCAAAACAGGGTACAAAGCTGATTTAATAATCTGGGACAAGGACCCCCTTGAAGTCTCTGCTTTTGCTCAGCAGATTTATATCTCTGGGAGATTGATGTCCAGCGAGTCCAGATCCACCCGTTTGAGAGACAGGTACCTTAATTCAGACTAGTTGTTATTGGGAGAGTTGTTCTTTTACAAGCTTGCTGACCGTTGACATGTCGGCTTTCCCCAGCAGTTTTGGTTTTAAACTACCCATAATCTTTCCAATATCTTGCATAGAACTTGCATCAGAACTGATTATTTCCTCTTTAACAATCTGCATAAGATCTTCTTCAGACATTTGTTCAGGAAGAAACTCTGAGAGCATTAAAATTTCATTTTTTTCTTTTTTAGCCAGTTCAGGTCGGTTGGCTTCTTGAAATTGAGAAGCTGCATCTTTCCTTTGTTTAATCATCCTTTGGAGGATAGAAATTACAAAAGAGTCATCAAGGGTTACTTTGTTATCTATTTCTTCTTTCTTTAATTCAGAAATAGCCATACGAAGAGTCGTAACAATTTCTTTATCATGATTTCTCATGGCTGTTTTTACAGCCTCTTGGATTAGCGGTAGGAGTGTTATTTCCGCCATAAAGCTTAAATAGTAAACTTAGAAACGAGGAGGGCGACCTAGCCTGTTGTTTTTTTGATTCTTTTGTTCCCTTTTTACAGCAGCAGCTTTTTTTCTTTTAAGGACAGCTGTAGGTTTTTCGTAGAATTCTCTTTTTCTAACTTCAGGAATAATACCTGCTCTTTCAACAGCGCGTTTGAACTTTCTAAGTCCAACATCGAATGATTCGTTAGGTCTAATTTTTATTGATGGCATATACTTTAACCCTCTTGGGTTGCGCAATTCTATAGAACCCTTTTTATTTTGGAAAGTCTTTCTTTTTTTTTATTTGTCAGCAGAATGTATGTTTATTAGTTAAACAAATGAAAGTATTAGGTATAGAAACATCTTGCGATGAAACTGGCATAGCTATTTATGACGGAAGCTCTAATAAGATAATATCTGAGAAACTATTCAGTCAAGCTGCGAAACATGCAGATTATGGGGGTGTTGTTCCAGAACTTGCCTCCCGAGATCACGTCAAAAAATTGATACCTTTGCTCTCTGAAACAATAAAAGAATCGGGTATTAATGCCGATGCCCTTGACGGTATCGCTTATACGGCAGGCCCGGGGCTGAGAGGACCTTTGTTGACAGGAGCTGCTTTAGCTCAATCTTTGGGTCTAGGCTGGGACATTCCTTGTGTAGGCATTCATCACATGGAAGCCCATTTATTAATAAATTTATTAGAAGATCCTGCGCCATCTTTCCCTTTCCTTACACTGTTGATTTCAGGAGGGCATTGCTTAATTATCAGAGCTAATAATTTTGGTGAATACAAAGTTTTAGGTCAAAGCAGAGATGATGCAGTGGGAGAAGCCTTTGATAAAGTAGCCAAGTTACTAGATTTGGGTTATCCAGGAGGCCCAAAAATAGAAGAGTTGGCTACCAGAGGAGATCCCAATGCATTTAACCTTCCCAGGCCCATGACTAAAGAAGCTCACCTTGATTTTAGCTTTAGTGGCTTGAAAACAGCAGTCTTGTACGCATTTAGAAGTGAAAAAAATCCATCGGATACTTTTAAAGCTGATCTAGCTGCTTCCTTTCAAGAAGCTGTAGCAGATACTCTATTTTTGAAATCTCAAAAGGCAATTGCACAAAATGGCCTAGATCAGCTGGTAATAGGAGGAGGAGTTGCTTCAAATAAATACATTAGAAAGAAGTTAATTGAAGGTCTAAAAGGTAATAAAATATTTTTTCCTCCCTTAAATAGGTGCACAGACAATGGAGCGATGGTAGCAGTCACTGGGCATTACAGGTTAAGTAAGAAAAATATTTCAAGCAATATAGTAATTAGACCAAAATGGAATTTATCGGAGTTATAGTTAATGGATAAGGTTTATATAAAAAATTTAAAAGTTGAGGCAATCATTGGAATCTTTGAATGGGAGAGAGAAGTAAAACAAATAATCTCAGTCGACATAGAGATGGACTTCGACAATAAAAAGGCTGCAACATCAGATGATATAGAGGATGCACTTGATTATAAAAAAGTTGGGAAGAGGGTTTCAGCCTTTATCCAAGGTTCGAAAGTTAAATTGGTAGAGAGTCTTGCAGAAAAGGTTGCTAAGATTATTTTGCAAGAATTTCCTGTTTCTAGGCTGGTACTTACATTAAGCAAGCCTGGAGCATTGAGGGGTTCTGAGTCAGTAGGGATCTCAATAACAAGACCTTGATGCAAAGAGTCTTTGTAAGTATTGGTAGCAATATAGAGCCAGAAATTAACCTAGAACTTGTTAAGGTTAATTTGAATGATCTCTTTGAATGCGAATATTCAACAACTTATGAAACAAAATCAGAAGGGTTTAGAGGAAATAATTTTTTAAATGCAGTTGTTGGTTTTAATACAGATATAAAGCCACTGGCTTTAAAGGGAGTTTTAAAATCTATAGAGACTGAAATGGGTAGAACGGAGAATCAAAAAGGAATGTCCAATAGAGTTATAGATCTAGATATTATCTTATACGGAGACTCAGTAATTAATGAAGATAAGGTCATCATACCCAGTAGTGATATTGAAGATTGCCTTTTTGTACTTGAGCCTTTAGTTGAAATAGCCGGTCATTTGAAGCACCCAGTCCGAAAAATCTTATTTTCAGAACTTCTTAGGGAATTAAAAGAGAGTTCTTAACAGTTTCTCCTTATTTAAATAGGATGCCTCTGAATGCTTGTTGCCTAGCCAGTACGTTTATATTACCTGCTTGTTTGAGTACTTTTTCTTTTGCTTAAATATTGACAAGCCTTTCTGACACACATGATTCAATTTCTATCTAAATAAAAATTGTTATAGGATGATAGTAATTATTTTACAAAAAAGGAAATATGATGAAAAAATTAATTTTACTACTTATAACAACTCTTTCTGTATGTGTTTTTTCAGCGCATCATGAGAGTCCACCTATGACTACAGATGGAGCTTTCACAACTTTGATGGTAGCTGCCCCTGATATTGAAAAATACACTAAGACATTAAGGAATAATACTTCTGCTTTTCAAACTACTGGTACTACAGGAGCAGGAATATGCGTTACAAATTCAGGAAATGATTATTTAGGTCAAATGATGGTTTGGAGCGCTTTCCCGGATGTCGCTTCCGCTTTAGTAGGAGGTACAAAATATGACCCGCAAAAGGCTCCAAGAGTATATGCTTCTTTAAGAGAAATTAAATATGGAGTAACTTGGAAGCCCTTAACTCCTTTTAGGCTTGAACCTGGTTATGAAAGAGTTCAAAGAATTAAGGTACCAGCGGAGAACCTTCAAGCTTTTAATGAAGGAATTAATAAGCTTGAATCTGCTATAAATGCAGCTGGTCATCCTAATTTCTTCAATGGAGTTTTTGTACAAATAGGGGGAGGATCTCATGAAGTGGAAACTTTGATGGTTCGTTCTATCACTAGGGACGCAAACTCCATGGGAGTTTTATTTGATGATTATTTTGCTGGAGGAGCCACTTGGGCAAGTCAATACGATGACGTGATGAAATTAGGTGAAGTTCTGTCAGATAATATGGAAATATGCGAACAACTTTACTTTGGCGGTTAAACAATTCTAATATTCTTAGGCATCTCAGGATGCCTAAGAATTAATTAAATATCCTCTCCATAACTTCTTGCTATTTCAACCTTATTCTTTTCTTCCTCAGGTAAATACTTACACGCGGTTAAGAGGCACACAATAGTTATTAATAAAACGGTTGTACACCAAGCAAGAGCTGTTTTTATTGATTCACCCTCATTCACTCCTTGTGTTTGAAGTAAATCACTAACTTCTCCTGTTAAATAAGGACCCAAAGCCATTCCCAGCATACTTAGCATGAGGATAAAAAAAGCACCGGCAACCGCCCGCATTCTGGGCAAAACTAAATCTGCTATGGTTGAAACGCCTAGCCCCAACCACATAGGCGCAATAAAACTAAACATAAAATTCCAAAAGTAAGAAAAGTATAAATTTTCTACATACAAATAAAGAAGAGAAGAGGGGACAATCATTAATGCGACACACACAATCAAGTAAAGTCTACCGTTAGGGTATTTTTCTCTTAACTTATCACCTAATACGCCCCCAGTAACAATACCTAATAGTCCTCCTACTGCAGTAAAGATACCTAAAACAGTTCCAACTTCTAAAATATCCACTCCATGATTTCTCATGTAGAACATTGGCTGGAAGGCTCCATGCGCGTATTGAACAAATGGAATGAAAGGTAAACCCAATAGACAAAATAAATGTGCTTTACTTCTAAAAATTACTGCGAAAATTGCTGGATCTCTCAATCTTAAACTTTGAATCCAACAGGCAATAAAATAACAACCCATACCAAAAGCAACCCATTGTGCAATATCTGAGGTCATCGTAACTAATTGAAAGCATAGTAGAAATATAAATAAAGCTATGGAGAAATTAATAAATAAATTTTTAACTATCTTTTCTTGACCCATTAATGCAAAAGGTGTCAGCCCAATCATTTCTTTAAGCACCTCTTTAAATGGATGTGGGTGTTGAGTAGTTTCTATGCCGTCACTTAACCCTCTTTTTGGTTCTTTGATTCTCCAAGTTACTAGAGCTAAGAGCAAGCCTGGAAGGCCAACAGCTATAAAAGCAGCTTGCCAGCCTCTTATTCCAAAAGGAGCTAAGGAAGGATCCGGGAAGATGGAATTCCATTGATCTACTATGGCACCTCCTAAAAACAAACCTATGCCAGACCCAATGTAGACGCCACTGGAGTAAATAGCTAAAACTGTTGTTCTTACTTTTGGAGAAAAGTAATCAGAAAGTAGCGAGTAGGCAGAGGGACTAGCACTCGATTCTCCAACACCCACTCCAATTCTAAATATTGAAAGGGCCAGAAATGATCGAGCAGTTCCAGATAATACAGTGAAAATACTCCAAGTTGCTAACCCAATACTTATCAGTTTTCTTCTTGTCCAAACATCAGCTAATTTCCCTAAAGGGATTCCCACCACTGAATAGAAAACTGCAAATGCTGTTCCATACAAAAAGCCTATGCCGCTATCTGAGATTCCAAGATCAGCTTGGATTTCTTCTGCTAAAATTGACAATATCTGACGATCAATAAAATTAAAGATATAGACAATAACTAGTAGGCTCAGAGCTACTTTTGCATGATATCCTCCAACTTCAGAACTTTCTTTTCCTGACATAATCTTCCTTATTTATGGACTTAGAGTTTTTTTAAGTAATTTAGGATTCTATTTTTGCAGTTGCATTTCCTGTTACAACAGCAACATCATTTTGATTGGTGGTAACTATCTCTAGATCAATAACTCTTTCTCCATCTTGATCTCTTATGGCTGTAATTGTTGTCGTGCTCTTTAGTGTGTCTCCTGGCCATACTTGGTTTGTAAACCTCACGCCATATTTTTTTAAAGCTCCATCACCTACGTAGTTTGTAAGCATAGTTCCAGTTAACCCCATTGAAAGCATTCCATGAGCAAAAACACTAGGGTATCCTGCTATTTGTGTGGTGAAGACTTCATCAGTGTGAAGAGGGTTGTAATCTCCTGATGCTCCAGCATACTGAACTATCTGAGTTCTCTTAAGATCCTCAACCAGTGTAGAAGTATGAGTATCTCCAATATTTAATTCATTTTCTTTTAACATTCTATTCTCCTAACTATCTACCACTCTTTCAGTTTGAACTCCAACTCCAGTAGCAGTGATTACTAGCTCTCCATTTTGATTCCTATACTCAGTTACACTCTCACTGAATTTAAGCTTTCCAGCTCTTTTACTTTCTTTTTCCCAAGTTTTACCTGGTTTTGTAGTAGCGCTTAATATATCTCCAGCTCTAACAGGTAAATGATATTCAAAATGTTGCTCTGCGTGTAATCCCATAGCTGCTCCACCTCCACCTCCAGATCCTGCAGAGGGCTTACTACCAGTTGCCTCTTTACCCGATCCAAACCATCCATCTCCCCCAACTTTCGGCCTTAGAAAGTATTCTGGATCAAATTGTGCACTTGACTGGACAAAGGTTGGAGGAGGAATAATGCCTCCAAGTTCTGTATTTTTTGCATATTCTTCATCATGATAAATTGGATTACTATCACCAACGGATCTAGCAAACATCATAATGTGACTAGCTTCAATTAAAAATTTATCTACTGCCATTCTATCTCCTATTTAAAATTCTTCTCAATTAATTCCCATCCTTCATCGGCCAATCCTCTTACTCCGCTAGCTTTTTCAGCTGCCTGCTTGTTTGCGGCCGTCCCATCTCTTACTCTTCCTAAGATTCCTTGGAGAATTCCAGCAAGCTTAAAAAGATTATAAGCTGTATATAAGTCCCATTCTTCGGTTAGGTCTATGCCAATATTATCACTGTAGATTTTTACGTAGTCCTGGATAATGGGTATGCCTTTTTCTTTACAGTAACTAGCATCTGCCATTTTAGGGTTTAAAGTATATTGCAGACAGTGGTAATTAAAATCAGCACAAGGGTCTCCAAGGGTAGATAATTCCCAATCTAATATCGCTATCACATTCGGGTCAGTCGCCCCAACCATTACGTTAGTTAAACTATAATCTCCATGAACAATACTTGTTTGTTTCTCTACAGGAAGGTTTTCAGGAAGCCATTTTATAAGATTATTCATTGATTCAATATTCTCAGTCTCCGAGTCAACGTATTGCTTGGACCACCTAGAGACCTGCCTGCCTACGTAATTCCCAGGCCTCCCAAAATCTTCAAGTCCTACATTTTTGGGATTAATAGAGTGAAGCTTTGCTATGGAAGCATTCATAGAGAGATACACGCCTTTCGCTTCTTCAAAATCAGAATTTTCCATTGCAGGGTCCCATAAAACCCTTCCATCTTTAAATTCCATAATATAAAAAGGTGTACCAATAATATCTTCGTCTTCGCATAGAGCATAACTTTTAGGCACCGGCACATCAGTTTCATTTAGAGCAGTTATAACCTTGTATTCTCGATCAACAGCATGAGCTGACTTTAATAATTTTCCGGGAGGTTTTCTTCTCAATACGTAAGCTTGGTTTGGACTGGAGACCTTATAAGTTGGATTTGATTGGCCCCCTTTAAATTCTTCGACTGTTATAGGTCCTTTAAAGCCTTCAATATTAGAGTTCATATAATCTTCTAATGTAGCAATATCGAATACATGTCTTTCCAAGACTGGCATCGTACCTATATTTTCATCATCTAATTCCATGTTAATCCTTATTTTCAATTATTGAAGATAGATAAAAGAAGTTCAAAAGTAAATATTTAAAGACTATTAATTATTGAATAAATTTTTTTATGATCTCCCGCCATCTACTCTTATAGTTTGTCCTGTAATATAATTTGCTTCAGTTAAGAAATAAACAGCGGAAGATATATCAGCAGGATCTCCCACCCTTCCAAGATCTACTTTCTTAAGGATATTGGTTTTTTCTTCATCGTCAATTTCCTCATTTTCTGGCCATAAAATAATACCTGGTGCTACGGCATTAATTCTTATTTCTGGAGCTAGTTCTTTTGCAAGAGATTTCGTTAGAGTTTCAAGGGCTCCTTTTGCACCCGAGTACAAACTAAAGTTTTTTATTCCTCTGGTTGCCAATGAGTCAGAAATATTTACGACACATCCTTCACTTTCTTTAAGCCCTTTTTGAAAACCTTTGATTAGAAATAAGGGTGTAGTTGTATTCGTATCTAATAATTTCCTCCATTCATCTTCAGTAGCATCTTGAAGAGGAGTGGGGTAGAAACTGGAAGCATTATTTATCAAGACATCTATTTTGTCCGATACCTTATAAAAACTACTAATAGCATAATCTATTGACTCTTTTGAAGAGAAATCTGCTTGTATGGTGTGACAAGAATCCACTTCTTTTGCATTAAGCTCTTGGGAGAGGTTTTCTGCTTCCTTCTTCGATTGATTGTAGTGAATAATTACCTTGTAATTTTTTGTATGAAAATAATTTGCCATAGAAGCACCTATTCTTTTTGCTCCACCGGTAATAAATACAGTTTTCTCTCTCATCTTCAGTTTACGAATTTATTTATTACTTCTAATCTTTTTTCTTTGAGATCTTGAGCAATTTCATTCCCTTTTTTTGTCTTTGTAGAAGGTCTCAAGGTGCTCAGGTCCGACAAAAGCTTACTCCAATCGATTTCCACTTTCGAGCTAGTAATTAATTTGAAAGTATTGTCAGCAATCATAAATCTTTCTGGTCGTCTAAAAGCATCAGTAGTTTGGAGAAGGTCCAATATCTTATTCGGGTTAAAATTTAGATCAGACATAAAAAGAGTTAAGTGTTTATAAACTTCTGAAATTTGAACAAAACTTTTAGGCGCAAAGAATTCGTTGTTTACATCTTTTATTTTTTTTGTATTGCTTAAGAGAGCCGCCCATCTCATCTCAGTATTTTTAGTTTTATTTTGTATTATTGCCAAGGACTCAATATCAAGAGAGTCTTCTTGCATTTGAGTTTCAAGGGCACCACAAGCTCTTAATGTTTTAAAATATTTGTCTGGACTCTCACAATTTAGAGCTTTAATTGTTTCCATCCATATTCTTTCTTTCGGTAAAGTTTCTAACTCTCCTGAAAGAACTATTTCTTTCATGGAATTTAAAGTTTCTTCTTCGATGGTAAAGCCCAAATGGTGTAACTTTGCTACGAATCTGCACACTCTATAAACTCTTAAAGGG
Source organism: Gammaproteobacteria bacterium (assembly GCA_015660645.1). Classification (GTDB taxonomy): domain Bacteria; phylum Pseudomonadota; class Gammaproteobacteria; order Magnimaribacterales; family Magnimaribacteraceae; genus CAJJAM01. Next base: position 5,704 of record DQKS01000029.1, on the reverse strand, counting down.
TCTTCTTTAAAAGCATTAGATACCTTTCTAATTTTCTTAGCATTGATATCTCGTTGTCCTTGGTAGGGATCTATAAGATTTCCATCTGCGTCTTGTGCAATGGCATTAATCGTTATATCTCTTCTTATAAGGTCTTCTTCGAGAGTCACGCTGGAGTCCGTATAAAAAATAAAACCTTTATGGCCTCTACCAGATTTTCTTTCTGTTCTAGCTAGTGCATATTCCTCTTTAGTTCTTGGGTGTAGAAAAACAGGAAACTGACTGCCTACAGGCATGTAGCCCTGTTCCGATAACTCCTCCGGCGAAGACCCTACAACTACCCAATCTTTCTCTTCGAAAGGGATGTTAAGTAAAGAATCTCTAACAGCTCCGCCTACTAAATAGATTTTCATGTACTTAATTTACCCGATTGCAACTGAAGACTCGACCATCTTCTAATTTTATTGCAGTTAATTTCTTCCCCCAGACACACCCTGTATCCAGGGCAGTTATATTGCTGACTCCGGTTACACCTTCCAAAGCAGCCCAATGACCAAATAACAGGTGGGTGGACCTTTTCATGATTGCTAATTCATGTTTGAACCAGGGCTTAAAACCTTTCGGGGCATTTGAAGGATTACCTTTATGCATTAATTCAATTTCACCTAGCTCATTACAGAATCTCATACGAGTAAAATAATTTGTATACAATCTAAGGCGTTCTTCTTTAGATAAATCTCCATTTTCTATAGATGGCTCATTCCCATACATATTCTTTAAAAAATGTTTGCAATAATTAAATGAACTAAGGCTATTTTTTATCTCTAGCGAATGTTGCTTGGCTTCCTCAAGCGACCAATGAGGAGGTATTCCAGCATGGGTCATTATATATTCCTTTTTTATACCTTGAGAGGTAATAGTATCGTTATGAATAAAAGGTAACTGCTTGAGCCAATTAATATAGAGATCAATATTAGGAGATCTAAGGAGTTTATCTAGGGTATCAGTTTTACTAGACTTAATTACACCCTCTGCCAAAGCTACCAGGTGGAGATCATGATTACCTAGGGTGATAAAACAATTTTCCCTGATTGAATATAAGAACTCTATGCACTTTAGAGAATCAGGTCCTCTGTTAACTAAATCTCCACAAAGCCAGAGCTTGTCCTTAGACGTATTAAAATTAATTTTATCTAAAAGAAGGGTAAGTTCTTGATAACAGCCCTGAATATCTCCTATTGCGTAATTAGCCATTTTAAGTCTGGATCAATAAATTTGATATTTTAAGGAATTCTTCTACTGTCAGATCTTCAGGTCTCAGAGAAGACTCTATATTTAGATATTCAAAATCCTCTTTTCCTAAAATATCTTTATAAGACTTGCTTATCATTTTTCTTCTTTTAGAAAATGCTATTTGAGTAATTTCTTGAAGCTTTTTTGCAGTAGGGGAGTTTATATCTCTTCCAGGTATTGGTGTTAATTTTACAAATATACTTTCTACAGCAGGAACGGGTTTAAAACTTTCTGGGTTAACAACGAAGAGGCTTAATACTTTAGTCATGTATTGAGTTAAAACACTCAGTCTTCCATAACTCTTACTTCTCGTACTCGAGGACAATCTTTGACCAAATTCTTTCTGGAACATGTAATGCATATCTTCGAACTTATTTTGATTGTTAAAGCTCCAAAGCATGATCGAAGAAGAAATGTTATACGGCAGGTTGCCAATTACCCGTAGCTTATTTTTAGGTTTAGGAATTTCATTAATTTTAAAATCTAAGATATTCTCATTGTAAATAGTTAAATTACCTTCTTTTTGTCCCAAAAGCTTTAGTCCTAATATTAAATCTCTGTCTAGCTCCACAGCATTTAATGTATTTACAGACCCTAGTATTAATTCTGTTAAAGACCCTTTGCCAGGCCCAATTTCTAGAAAATCATCTTCTCTCTGAGGTTTGATGGAATTAATAATCTCTTGAAGAACTATCTTGTCTTCAAGGAAGTTTTGTCCTAATTTTTTTTTTGCTTTATACACCTTATTGATAACTTGTTATCAACGCAGCAAGGTTTGCCGCTTCAAGCATACTACTCTCATCAACTTGATCTCTTCCTGCCATATCATAGGCGGTACCGTGGTCTACGGATGTTCTAATAAAAGGCAATCCAAGGGTTATGTTTACTATGTTTCCAAATCCTAGAGTTTTTATAACAGGCAGACCTTGATCGTGGAACATAGCTAATATGGCATCTATTTTCTGGTTATCATGTTTTCTAATAAATGCTGTATCGGCAGAAACAGGGCCAACTATATTAAAGTTTTTTTTGTTCAGCTCGGAAACAAGCGGCTCTATGATTTCTTGATCTTCCTTGCCAATAAAGCCGCCATCACCTGCGTGTGGGTTAAGACCAAGAATCTTTATACACGGGCTTGTTATGTTCCATTTAGTTCTTAAATCATCTCTCAATATAGTGAGACAACTAAGAAGATGATTACGTGTAATCATCTTAGGAACTTCAGCTATAGAAATGTGTGTAGTCGCGAGTGCAACTTTCATTTCATTGCTTACAAGCATCATTAAAACTTTTTGAGTTTTTGAAACTTTTGTTAATACTTCTGTATGGCCCTGAAAAGAAACGCCACCCTTATTCATTAATTCTTTATTGATAGGGCCGGTTACTAGGCCATCGAATTCATTTGAAATAGTTCTTTGAATTGCATCCTCAAAAAGATCCATGAGATAGCCTGCATAAAAGGTATTAGGTTCTCCTGGTGCAACGGGCTGCTCCAGATTGTGAGGTTGGATCCAGAGACAATTGTTAGATAAAAGTTCATCGTCCTCACCTTTATAAATCTGTAGATCAATTTTTTGACCTAAAATCTTTGCTCTTTCTTTAAATAAATCAGGATCGCCAAAAATTACGGGCGAGTAATTGAATTTAGTTTTAATTCCAAAAGCTTTGATGCAAATATCTGGACCTATCCCAGCTGGATCTCCCGAGGAGACAGCTAATTTCGTCATGATTCCAGTTTTATATCAACATAAGCTTCAGCTCTTAGTTCAATGAGCGTGCTTTGTAATTCCTGTTCAAATTTTCTTTTATAAATTATTTGGTAAGCTCTATTCTTTTGCTCTTCACTACTAACGTCTTCATTTCTTCTATCTAGGACTTCAATAATATGCCAACCATATGAAGATTTTAGAGGATTTGAGATCTCTCCAGTGACAGTTTTATTTAATACTTTCTCGAACTCTGGATCGTAATCACCTTCTTTACTCCAGCCAAGCTCACCACCATCCATTTTGGAACCTGGGTCTTCAGAAAATTGTCTTGCTAACTGTTTAAAATCTTCACCTACTTTTAATCTTTCTGCTATTTCCTCAATAAGTAATTTAGTCTGAGTTTCTGTTCTTATTTCTGAAGTTTGAACTAATATATGTCTTGCAAGAGTTTGGTCTTCAAACTTAACAGTATTACCTCTTTTTTCTGCTAAATGAATCAAGTGTAATCCAGCTCCACTCCTAATGGGCTCTGAGGTTTCTCCAACTTTCAAGATAGAAACTTCTTTAGCAAAGAGAGAGGGTAGTTCAGTCGCAGTTCTCCACCCAAGACTGCCTCCTTCAAGGGCGTTTTGGCCAGAAGAGTAAGTTGTAGCTAGTTTACTAAAGCTTTCACCCTCTTTGATTCTCTCTAGAAGATCTAATGCCTGGCCATTTGCCTTTTCAACCTCTGTTTTATTAGCCTTACCAGGAATAGAAATTAGAATTTGTTGGACATTGTATTGTTCAGCCAGCTTTGTTCTTCCCTCTTCAGAATTTATAAAATTTTCGAGCTCTTGTTCTGAAATTTCGACTCTTCCTCCTACTTTACCTCTTTGAACACGTTGAATAATCATTTCTTTTCTTACAGTATTCCTAAAATCTTTGTAGGACGAGCCTTGTGCTTCTATGTCTTTTCTAAACTCTTCTAAGCTAAGAGAATTCTGAGAAGCTATGCCCAAGAGAGTTTTATTTACTTCAGTATCGCTTATTTTTATGCCAGCTCTGTCAGCTATTTGCATTTGAATTTCTTCTATAATTAACCTATCAAGAACTTGTTCTTCAAGAATATTTAGAGGCGGGAGATCAGTCTCGGTATCGCGCAACCTATCTATAATTTCCTTCACTCGTTTGTTAAGTTCAGATTCCATAACAACTCCGGAATCAACTATAGCTATAACTCTATCTAATAATTCAATTTTGGCTTGAGCGTGTAAGGAAAATAAAAAAATAGATAAAAACAGAGCTCTAACAAATATTTTTTTAGTATTAATTAATTTATATTTCATATTTAAGTTTGTATTGTCTTCTTTGTTAGATAACGATGCAATTATTCTTGTAAAGTTGAAGAGATTACTTCAGAGATTTGTTTTCCTAGTCTACCCATCTGTTTAAATTCAAAGAAGATATAAATATTATCTCTTTCTTTTATTGGATTGTAGCCATTAGATAAAGCAGTATATGGGTCTGGGTAGTTATTTTGCCAAGCTAAAAAATCTTGTTCTTGCCATTTTCTTTTCATAAGGCCTGCTTTTAAGCAGCAATTGGAGTATTGAAATCCATATAAAATATCTATAGAGGTTGAACTTTCAAGATTCTTCTTAAGTTTGGTGAAAACAGTAAAGTTTTTTAGCATAGGCCATTGAGAAGAAAATTCAATATGATTCATAGGCTTATTAATATCTACCCAAGGAACTAAATTTGTTAATAAATTGTTCCTCCTAAAAGATGACCTTAGATCCAAACTAAATCCCGTATCAGATTTATGAGATAAGTTTATAAACCCTGTGTTTATTTGATCGGAGGTACTGTCCCATTCAATCATACCTGAAAACCAAGTTTTCTCATTTAGGAAAGATTTAAATTCACCTACCAGTGCAGACTTACTATTAACAGATGTGGGATTAGAGAATTCACTTCCTTCTTCTAAGAAAGCTCTACCCAAGGAAAAATAATTATTGTAACTAGAAAGGTTTGAAGATGTTAAATGTTCAAGACCTACTATTATTCTGTTCCTATCTGATATTTTATCTTTGCCAGAAAACCAATTTCTTTTGTATAAATTTTGAAAGCTTTGAGTTCTCAGTCTTGTATCTATTAATGGATTGGGTAAGGGTGAATTATCTTTAATATTTATATACTTTATTACTGGAGTAAGTAGATTATAAAATTCATTATTATGTTTTTCTAAATAAACTTTGTATTCGGCCTCTAGCCAAGGTGTAGATCTTTTAATCTTATTATCATTAAAACGATAGATAGTCTCATCTGATCCTACAGAGATAATAAAGTCAGAGCTGTTAAAATTCCTTTTATACCTCACTTCAGGTTGGAAAAAAGAACGTTTAATCTTTTGGTCCTTTTGCAAAAGAACGCTGTTTTCTTCCAATTCAAACACTCCAAAATTTGAAGAAAATAAGAATGAAAGGTTATTTTTTGTGGTAAAAGCACCAAAATTTATTACTGGAACAGATTTGTAGTCGTCGTAGGAAAAAGGATTTAAAGTTTGAGATTGTTTTAAAGAGAGACCCAGTTTAATGTTTGGATTCCCCCATTCAATATCTACATTACGTTGTAAATAATCTTTTTTGACATTTCCAATTAGGTCGTCATTGATATCTCTGAAGTATAATTTGTCGCTTGCATCTTCGTATCTTATTTCAGAAAATAATCTATCATTAATATTA
>DQKS01000077.1 GCA_015660645.1 Gammaproteobacteria bacterium | reverse complement strand
CAAGCAAGTTCACTAATATGTAATAAAACTTCATTTCCAGGGGCATCATTATACTCCACAACAGCACCAAAATCTAGAATTTTTATAACTTTTACCTCATAAACACTCCCTACTTCAGGTTTGAAAAGCATGGATTCAATACTCGATAGTACAGCATCAATCCCATCTTGATCAGTACCTAAAATTTCAACAAGGCCTTCTTCTGTAACTGGATCTTCATTAATTACAATAGTACACCCAGTAGTTTTTTGAAGTTCTTGAATATTTTTTCCACCAGGTCCAATTAATGAGCCAATATAATCTCCAGGAATTGTTCTTGTAACCATTTTTGGAGCATGCGTTTTAACATCACTATTAGGCTTTGCAATAGTATCAGTTAATTTAGATAATATATGCAAACGACCATCCTTTGCTTGGTTTAGTGCTTTTACAAGAATATCATAGGATAATCCCTTAATTTTAATATCCATTTGACAAGCAGTAATCCCATCGGCAGTTCCAGTAACTTTAAAATCCATATCACCCAAATGATCTTCATCACCTAAAATATCACTTAAAACGGCATGCCTATCACCATCAGATATTAATCCCATAGCAATACCAGAAACAGGTTTTTTTAGTTGAATACCTGCATCCATAAGAGCCATTGTTCCAGAACATACTGTAGCCATAGAAGAAGATCCATTAGATTCTAACACTTCACTAACCACTCTAACGGTATAAGGACAATCCTCTGGAATCATTCCTTTTAAACCACGCTGAGCCAAATTACCATGACCAACTTCTCTTCTAGATGTTCCCCTTAAGGGTCTAGCTTCTCCTGTACAAAAAGGCGGAAAGTTGTAGTGCAGGTAGAATGTTTCTTCACCTTGATAAGAAGGCATATCAATTTTATTTGCTTCTCTAGAAGTACCAAGAGTAACAGTAGCTAACGCTTGTGTTTCCCCTCTAGTAAAGATAGATGATCCGTGTGTTGATGGCAAGTAATCTACCTCACACCAAATTGGTCTTATTTCAGTAGTTTTTCTTCCATCAAGACGAAGCCCTTCACTTAAAGTTAACTCCCTTATAGCTTCTTTTTGAGTTTTATTATAATATTTGCCAATTAGTTCTTTTTGCTCTTCTAATTCTTCTTCAGTAAATAAAGCCTTAACTTCATCTTTAACCTCAGAGAAAGCTAAGCTTCTTTCTGCTTTTGAAGAGCCCTTTTTTGCAATTGCATAGCATTTATCATAACTAGCATCATGAATTTTTTTAGCCAATTCTTCATCTTCAACTGCACCTTCATATTCTCTAACTTCTTTCTTTCCTACTGCTTTAGCTAATTTAACTTGAGCAGCAATTTGAATTTTTATAGACTCATGTGCAAATTTAATTGCATCAGCCATTTCTTCTTCGCTACATTCATCCATTTCACCTTCAACCATCATTACTGAATCAGCTGAAGCTCCAACCATCATATCTATATCAGAATCTTCAAGCTGAGCTCTAGATGGGTTAATGACAAATTCTCCATTGATTCTAGCAACTCTAGCCTCAGAAATAGGACATTCAAATGGAAAATCACTTAGTTGAATTGCAGCAGAAGCAGCTAAACCTGCTAGTGCATCTGGCATTACCTCTTCATCATGCGACATAAGCTGGATCATAACCTGTATTTCTTGGTAATAATCTTTTGGAAACAGTGGCCTAAGTACTCTGTCAACAAGACGCATCGTTAGAACTTCTCCATCACTAGGTCTTGCTTCTCTTTTGAAAAATCCACCAGGATATTTTCCTGCAGCAGCAAATTTTTCTCTGTAGTCAACAGTAAGAGGTAAGAAGTTTACTGGACTTGCTTTATAGTTTGAGACTACTGTACAAAGTAGCATCGCTTTACCCATTTGAACCACTACTGATCCATGAGCTTGTTTTGCTAATTTTCCTGTTTCAATAGAAATCTCTCTACCATCGCCTAAGTCAATTAGCTCTTTATAAATTTTTGGTTTCATAATTATTTTTTTTGGTTAAATAAAATTTGTGTTGATATTATCTTAAACCAATGAATAATTATATTACTAGGATTTGATCTATTAATTATAATCAATTATTTTCTTAAGTCTAACTCTTTTACAATTGCTCGATATCTTAAAATATCTTTTTTGGTTAGATAGTCCAACAAGGCTCTTCTTTTTCCTACTAGCTTAACAAGAGATCTTTCCGTGTTGAAATCTTTTTTATTTTTCTTAAGATGTTCAGTTAAATGATTTATTCTGAAGGTAAACAGTGCAATCTGGCCTTCAGCACTTCCAGTATTTTCGGCTTTTTCACCATGCTTTTTAAATAAATCTTCTTTTATTTTCTTAGTTAAATACATGCAAACATTTTTTAATAATTATTATGTATAAATTACATCTGTTATAAACAGAGGCGCAAATATAATAAAAATAAGGAAACTTAGATTTATTTAAGAATATTTTATTCTCTTATAGGTTTATTGAGAATTAAATCTAAATATAAATTAATTTTCTTCTTCAAATTTTTTCTATGGCTTATAAAATCTAGAAATCCATGATCTAAAACAAATTCTGCTTTTTGAAATCCTTTAGGAAGATCTTTCCCAGTAGTATCTTTTACTACCCTAGGTCCTGCAAATCCAATTAAAGCACCTGGTTCACTAATATTAATATCACCAAGCATTGCGAAAGAAGCCGTTGTTCCACCAGTAGTTGGGTCTGTACAAAGAGAAATATAAGGTATCTTTGCTTTGTCAAGTTGTGCAAGTTTTACCGAAGTTTTAGCCAGTTGCATAAGTGACAGAGCAGCTTCCATCATCCTAGCTCCACCAGATTTAGAGATTATAACAAGAGGAATCTTTTTTTTGAGTGAATAATCAATTGCTCTAGAGATTTTCTCGCCAACTACACTTCCCATAGAACCCCCTATAAAAGTAAAGTCCATACAAGCTATTACAAT
>DQKS01000080.1 GCA_015660645.1 Gammaproteobacteria bacterium | reverse complement strand
TGGCTAAAGTACATTGAAACGTTAAGACCAAATGAAGATGAATTTAGCTTAGAAAGGATCAGGCCAATCTACGAAGAGTTGATTGGTAAACCAGTAGCAAAGAACATTGTTATTGTTGGTGGTACAAACGGCAAAGGTACTACAGTAGAGTTTTTGCAAGAGCTTTGTAAAAGTCAGAGCGTCAGTGTAGGGTCTTACACTTCTCCTCATCTTTTTAATTTTAATGAAAGAATAAGACTAAATGGCAATTCAGTCTCTGATAATCAAATAATTTCAGCTTTCAAGCAGATAGAAGAAAAAAGAGGTTCCACTCATTTAACTTATTTTGATTTTGCTACCTTGGCTGCTTTCATTATCTTCTCTAAGGCTAATTTAGATATGGCTGTATTAGAAATAGGTATAGGGGGGAGATTTGATCCTGTTAATTTAGTAGAACCTGATGTTTCTATACTTACTAGCGTTGATTTAGATCATCAGAATTGGTTAGGCAGAACAACTGAAGATATTGGTAGAGAAAAAGCGGCTATTTTTAGGACAAATAAACCTGCAATCTTAGGCCAAAATAATCTTCCTAAGAGTGTATACGAAGAAGCTAATAAATTAGGTGCTCTTATTGTTCAATTGGATAATCATTTTAGAATTGAACTTAATGGCAAAGAGGAATGGACTTATATATTAAATGATGAATTTAAAATTGACGGACTAAAAGCAGGCAATCTATCTCTTCAAGCAGCTGCTTCTGCTCTTACAGCTTTTTTTACTTTAGGAGGTATAAATGAATCTTGTTTAAAAGATGTTATTAATTCAACCAAACTCAAAGGGCGGTGTGATTTAGTAAATAATAGATTCTTACTTGATGTTTCTCATAATCCTGCCTCAGCTATTCAACTTTCAAAATATCTAGAAAGAAATTATGAGGAAGGTAAAAAGATTTATGCAATATTTGGGGTAATGAAAGATAAAGATGTAGTGGATATAATTCTTTCTATAAAAAATTATGTCTCTAAATGGTATGCCACGTCCCCTAATATAGAACGATCTTTATCTGTCACTGATCTATCTACAATATTATCAGAATCTGTAGAAGAAGAGGTTGTGGCTACAACTAGTATCAGAAATGCTGTTGATACTGCTTTAATTGAGTCAGAAGATGAATTAATTTTAATTTTCGGATCTTTTTATACAATTAGTGAAGCCTTTGAGATTATTAAAGAGTTAGAATCTTGATATGAGTAAGGTAACTTACATATGTATAGGAATAATAGTCAGTTTTGTTAGTCTTTCATTAATCATGAAAGACAATTCATCTTTCGAGACTCAGGACGTACCTCAGCTTTCTTTAATTAATCAGGAAGAGATTAGTCCTTTAGAAGACACAACTGTTAATTTTTTTAACGATACAGAGATTGAAGAAATGGAGAACTTATTAGAAGAGGGAACAACTGGATTAAAGAAAAAAATTAACATGCAGGCGTGGTCATTATTGATAGATTCTTACTCCACAAGAGAAGAAGTAATGAAAGACTTTATTTTGTTACAAAAGAAGGGGTATAAGGCATATGTAAGAGATTATTTAAAAGATGGAAAAGTTATATATACTTTAAATGTAGGTCCAAATATTAATGAAGAAACTGTTAGATTATTAAAAAAAGAAATACAAGATGTTCTAAATGTATCTCCCGAAGTTCAGTACTATCGAGATTAATAGATGATACTTATTGATTGGATTGCGTTTGGATTAATTAGTGTTTTTGCTGTAACTGGTTTTTTTAATGGTTTTACAAAAGAATTTTTTTCTTTAGCTGCTTGGGTAGTTGCTTTATTAGCGGCTTGGTTTTTTGGTCCTATCTTATTTCCTTATTTAGAAGATTATATTGTTAATCAAGAGATGAAAAAAGTAGCCTCTTTTTTAGCCTTGTTTTTAGTTCTTTTTATCTCATTAAAATTTATAGGTAGCTTATTATCAAAGACCTTTAGTATTCTTGGTCTAGGTGGATTAGATAAGATCTTAGGTTTGGGTTTTGGAGGCATGAAAGTGTTCATTATTTTGTTAAGTATCTTTCTGTTAAACATAGAATATTTAAATACCAAAGACTGGTGGCTTAAGTCATATAGTCGAGAGGTAACATTACATATGACAATTTACGTTGAGCCTTTACTAAGAGAGTGGGAGTTAAAATCTAAACTTATTCTAAACAATGATTCAGTAGAATCAATAAAAGAGAATCTAAATCGTTTGCTTTAATATAAAATAGGCAAGGAACATGTGTGGCGTAGTTGGACTTGTTAGTCAATCGGAAGTTTCTCCGATCATTTATGACGCTTTAACTATTCTTCAGCATCGAGGTCAAGATGCTGCAGGAATAGCAACCTCAGATAGTAATAAATTTCATTTACGTAAACAATTAGGTCTTGTTAGAGAGGTATTTAGAAGTCAGGATATGTTATCTCTTAAGGGTCAAATGGGCATAGGCCATGTAAGATATCCAACTGCAGGCAGTGAAGATAGAGAACTTTCTCAGCCAATGTACGTTAACTCTCCTTACGGAATGAGTATTTCCCATAATGGTAATCTAACCAATAGCGAAGAGTTAACGGATATTCTAGTAAACGAGAATTTACGTCACCTTAATACGGACTCCGATAGTGAGGTGTTATTAAATATTTTTGCTTATGAATTGCAAAAACAAGGCTCCGCTAAACCTTCAGCAGAAGATATTTTTGCTGCTGTGAGGTCTACACACGAGAGAATCAGAGGAGCCTACTCTGTAGTAATTATGATTAATGGAGTTGGGATTGTAGGATTTAAAGATCCTTGGGGGATAAGGCCGTTAAT
>DQKS01000048.1 GCA_015660645.1 Gammaproteobacteria bacterium | reverse complement strand
TTTCCTTCTCCTGAAAGTACTATCACTCGGGCACTTGCATCATTTGAAATTGTGTCAATTAAATGAGGCAGTTCAGACCAAAAGGCCTTGTTCATTGAATTGAATTTATCTGGTCTACACATCTTTACATGTGCAACTTTATTTTCTATTTCTAGGTTAAAACAACTGTAAGTCATAGCCTTCTCCTTTAAACCTTATTGCTCTTCAGCAATTCTTATAATCTTATCTACTCTAATTTTTAATTCATCCACTAAATCAAAAGTTTTATTATGAGGCATAACAACTTTTCTGTCCCTGCTCAACAGGTTTAGGCCTTTTGATAATGCTTGTGCGTGTTCTTTAAGTTCGTTGTTATCCATATTATTCTTTAATCAATTTTATTAGTGGGGTATTGTAAAAGAAAAATTCTAAGCTAGAAATGAAAGAATCTGAACTTATTACTTTATCCAAAGAAATTCTATGTATATGTGAAGAGGCAGGAGCTGCGATTATGGATATTTATGGGTCAGATAATAATGGCCTTGAGATAAAAGAAGATGGATCTCCTGTAACTCTTGCAGACCTAGCTTCTCATCAAATAATTTTAGATAAACTTTCTGGTCTAAATACATTATTTCCAGTTTTATCAGAAGAAGATGAGGTTAAGGAGCTAATTGATACGTCTATTTTTTGGTTGGTTGATCCATTGGATGGTACAAAAGAATTTATAAATAAAAACGGTGAATTTACAGTTAATATTGCCCTAATAGAAAACGGATTCCCAATATTAGGAGTTGTTTCTGCCCCTGCCATACATGAGAGTTTTTATGGCATACCAGGTTATGGATCTTTTAAAGTAAAGCATGGCAAAGAAGTTAGAATAACGACTTCATTACAAGACAAGAACAGTTGTCGTATAACTTTAAGTAAAAGCCATCAATCTCACTTAGATGAAGATTTCATAAGAGAAATAAAGAATTGTTTTAATGAAGTTGAGATTGTCCCAGCGGGAAGCTCTTTAAAACTCTGCAGAGTAGCTGACGGGTCAGCAGACATATATTGTCGAATGGGATCAACTTTTCAATGGGATATATCGGCAGGTCAAGCTGTAGCGGAAGGTTCAGGGGCTTGTGTAAAAAATTTAAGCGGTGAAAGGCTTGGTTACGAGTTTAATCCTGAAATAAGGAATCCATATTTCTATTGTGCTGGAGACCCCAATTACGATTGGCAAAAGATTATAAAAACTTTAGATTTAGATTAGTTAACTTTTAAAACAACTTTTCCTATATTTTCATTATTTTCTATAAGGCTATGTGCTTTTTCTACTTCTTCCAAGTCAAATACATCATGAATTATTGGCTTTATGCGACCGCTATCAAACAATGGCCATACTTTATTTTCTAGCTCTTTCATTACAATTCCCTTTGCTGCAACACTTCTTGCTCGAATGGTTGAGCCAATAATTTTTTGTCTTTTCATCATTAAATTACCAAGATTAAGGTCTGACTTGGCGCCGCCCATTAAACCTATTATTACTAGTCTGCCCTCCACAGCTAAGACTTTCAGGTTGTTTTCAAAATAATTTGCTCCAACAGGATCTAAAATCACATTGACTCCACTAGGAGCCCATTCAGCAATATCCTCAAATATAGCACCGCTCCTTATAGAACCTCCAGAAGACCCAAGGTTTTCACAAAACTCAATTTTTTCTTTTGTTCCTGCAGTAACAAAACTCTCGCAATCAAAATTTGTGCAAAGTTGAATGCCTGCTGTTCCAATTCCACTAGCCCCTGCATGAAACACTACTTTTTCTCCGGCCTGTAAATTTGCTTCTATGAACAAGTTTAGCCAGCAAGTGGCGTACACTTCTGGTATTGATGCTGATTCAATCCAATCTAATCCCTTCGGGTTCGGCAAAACCTGCTCTTCAGGACATGTTACGTATTCAGCGTATCCACCACCCGCAAGAAGAGCACACACTTCCTCTCCTTTTCTTCTAGTTGAAACGCCAGATCCAACCTTTTCTATAATTCCACTACACTCTAAGCCCATAATAGGGCTTGCGCCTGGAGGTGGAGGGTATAGGCCATTTCTTTGGGCTAGGTCTGCTCTATTTATTGCTGTAGCCATTACTTTGATAAGAACCTCGCCAGGTTCAGGTTCCGGTTTAGGGACATCAATCAATGCCAATGTGTTTTCTTCAACTTCAACTGCTTTCATGAATTATTCATAGGTTTTTTTGTATATAAAGAGATTTTATAGATGGATTAAGATTTTGGTAGTTAAGTCTCTGTTTTTTTTAAATTTTAGGAAATTTCACAATCAAATGCTAAAAATGTAGAATTCGCATGTTTTATGAGTAAAAAAGAAGTTAAAACAGAAGAAAAAAAAGGTACAGCTCTCAAAGAGATGGATCTGGCTTCTCCTGGAGGAGACATACAGGCATATATAAATTCTGTTCATAGTATTGGGATATTAACCCCAGAAGAAGAAAAAAAATTAGCTGAAGATCTTTATTATAGAAATGACTTAGACGCTGCTAGAAAGCTAGTACTTGCTCATTTAAGATTTGTTATTTACATTGCAAAAACCTACTCAGGCTATGGCCTATCTGAAGCAGACCTTATTCAAGAAGGGAATGTTGGATTAATGAAGGCTGTAAGAAAATTTAACCCTGAGGCTGGAGTTAGGGTTGTTTCGTACGCCGTACATTGGATAAAAGCAGAAATTCATGAATATGTTTTGAAGAACTGGAAGATTGTTAAAGTTGCAACAACAAAAGCCCAAAGAAAGTTATTTTTTAATTTGCGGAGTAAAAAGAAAGGACTCGGATGGCTAACAGAGCAAGAAATTGATTCCATTTCTAAAGATTTGGGAGTAAAGCCTGAAGAAGTTCGTGAAATGGAAAAAAGACTTAGTGGCCAGGACTTATCATTTGATCCTCTTACCGACTCTGATGACGATGAAGTTGCTTACTCGCCGTCTCATTATTTGCAAGACGAATCCTCAAACCCTGAAGAAATTTTTGAGAAAGAATCCTTAAATGAAGAAAATACTTCCACGCTTCACAATGCAATTAATGAACTTGATGATAGAAGCAGAGACATCCTTCAAGATCGCTGGTTGGCAAATAAAAAATTAACTCTCCATGACCTGGCTGAGAAGTATGATATTTCTGCTGAAAGGGTTCGCCAAATAGAAAAAAATGCGATGAAGAAAGTTAAAAAATCACTCGCGTCTCGTTAGAACTGTTATTTCTTTAAACTTTAATAAAATAGGGACTCCCTTCTTTAGATGAATATACGTTCAAAACCAAGAAGTTTTGTATTAAGAAGGGGAAGGGTAACTTCTGCTCAACAAGATGCTTTAACTACTCTTAGGAGCAAGTTTATTTTAGAGGACACTTGTAAGAAGTTAGATTTTGAGGTGTTATTTGACAACACAAATCCTACTGTTGTGGACATAGGTTTTGGATCAGGCGAGACATTATTGTATTTAGCAAATAATAATCCTCACAAAAACTTTCTAGGTATAGAAGTTTATTTGTCTGGCATTGGCTCTTCCTTAAGAAAAGCTGGTTTACAGGAGCTAACAAATTTAAGAATTATAAACAAAGATGCCGACCTTGTTTTTAAAGAAAATATTTCAATTCAATCTTTAGAGGGAGTAGTTCTTTTTTATCCTGACCCTTGGCAAAAAAGGAAGCACCATAAAAGAAGGCTTGTTCAAGAAGACTTCTTGGAGTCTATTAATTTGTCGTTATTGGCAGATGGTTTTATCTATTGCAAGACTGATTGGGAAGATTATGCAAAGCATATTTCTACGGTTTTTAAGTCAGTCAGTGGCTGGGATAAGAA
>DQKS01000021.1 GCA_015660645.1 Gammaproteobacteria bacterium | reverse complement strand
ACCGCTTAGAGGTTAGTGACTCGCCAGCGGAAACTGGTGAACAAATTTGTCAAGAACTGATAGAAAAAATTATCCAGCTTCCCTGTATTGATGGAGTTCATTTAATGGGTCCAAATTGTGAAAAAGGTTCGGCTAGAATAATTTCTCATTTTAGATGAGGTTCCTCAGAGCAACCTGCAATGTCAGATGCCGTCAGGTCTTCATTAAATAATATTATTAAAGACTACGAAATGACTACACTCGGAACTAGATAAAACAGTGTGTGTGAAAGGGGAGAGTTTCGTCCTAATCACATATTTAGCAGAGAGTAAACCGTCTCTAAATCCAATTTTATTGTAAATAAATGTGACACAGGGAGCCACAACTTTCTGTGTCAGACCCAACTATTCATTCCCTAAAAATACTATAATCTCCTTATACAAACTTTGTATGAAACACCTAATTTATAGGCATATTCATACGAAAATTAGAGGAAAATGAAATATCTCTTATACAAACTTGATACAAACTTTTTTGAAACGTGTGTAAATAAAGGGTTTCAGGGGGTATCACTCATTGAGTGGGAGTTAGAAAAATACCTGAAATCCTTATAGAATAAGGATTCTTCAACTACACACTGGCTACACACTTTTTTGTAACCTATTGATTTTATAGGCTCTTAAAAAACCTAACTACACAGATTAATACACACTAAGGTGACTATTGCGTTTCATAAGTCACTTGGAGTTGTATAAAAGAAAATGATAGATAAAAATAAGCTCTATCTTAGCCTTGATATTAATATCCATATATATCTTAAAGATAAAAAGTTAGTTAAAGCTCCAATAACATAGGTAAATGCTGCTGCTCTAAGCACCGATCTACAGCCACTAAGATATTCTGT
Source organism: Gammaproteobacteria bacterium (assembly GCA_015660645.1). GTDB lineage: Bacteria > Pseudomonadota > Gammaproteobacteria > Magnimaribacterales > Magnimaribacteraceae > CAJJAM01. Next base: position 8,524 of record DQKS01000021.1, on the reverse strand, counting down.
GGGTACCTTTTCTTTTAAAATTGGTAAAGCACGATTAAAACTTGCATCCATTTCTACATCCAGAGTAATTAGATGAACCAGGGTCGAAATTATTACAGATAACAATACAATAAAAAGACAGATTTTTATCATGCCGGATGAACCTGTGGCTAAAATTATGGGAATTCCCGAATAAAGTGCCCCCCCTCCTAGTCTTGAAATCCAGGAAGTATTTTTTACTAGCTTTGTTCGTTGTTCTAAGGGCATATATTTTTCTTTATGCTGAATGGCATGTCCTATTTCATGAGAAACTATAGAAATAGCTGTTATGCTTTTTTTACTAAGTCTCTCTTCCAGGACCCTAACTTCCTGATTTTCTAAATCATAATGGTCGCCCAAGTCTGTATTAGTTATCTTGACTCCTTCTAAAGTATTCTCTTTGAGAAGAAGTTCTCCAAACTCTAGTCCAGTAAAAGGCATGCTTTCTAGAATCTCATCATTTCTTTTTAATGCACTGTTAAGCCAAATTTTTGGTAATACAAAAATAAATAAAAAAAATAATAGATAAATCATTGCTAATGTATTTTATATCTTTGGACACACAAAAGTTATACGCTATAAATGTTTTTTTTAAGGCTTAGTTAGGAGAGGGAGTAAGTTAAATAAAATGATTGATGATTACTTAGAAAGACATTACCCGTTTGAAGGTTGTTTTAACTTTAGAGATATAGGTGGTTATCTTAATCGAGACGGCAAGAGAGTGAAAAAGGGTCTTTATCTATAAGGTAAACTGAAAACTCTTGAATCTATAGCTGGCGGTTGATATCAATATGGAAACTATTAATGAAGTAGCACGTGAAACACCAATTATCCACCATACAGAGGTGCTGGTTGTTGGCAGTGGTCCCGGAGGTTTAGCTGCTGCGATCGCCTCAGCGAGAGCAGGTGCAGAAACTACCTTGCTCGAGCGTTATGGCTGCTTTGGAGGTAATCTCACCCAAGTAGGTGTCGAAGGCTTTGCTTGGTATCGCCATGATAAAACCGTCGACAGTGAAGGTATTGGCATAGAGTTTGAACAACGAGCAAAATCTATGTGTGCATCCAACCCTGAGCCTCAATCTAATAGTCATGCAATAGATGGTGAAGCATTCAAATATGTCGCCGATGTCCTAGTTGAAGAAGCCGGTATTACACCCATGTTACATCGAACAATGGTGGCCACTATTGTTGAAAATGATGTTATCAAAGGCGTTGTAGTGGAGAGCAAAGCTGGTCGAGAGGCAATCTTGGCAAAGCGAGTGATCGATGCCACTGGGGATGCGGATATTGCTCACAGAGCCGGCGCAATTGTTCACAAAACGCCACAAGAAGAAATGATGGCTGCTTCCGTTATGTTTTCAATGAATGGCGTCGATAAAACTCGTTTTATCGAGGATGTTAAGTCCAACCCGCATACCTATAGTGATTGGTTTGGCCCTGGTTGGGGAATGAAAACATCTGGAAAAGAGGATGCGTTATTTTCTCCCTATCTAAAAAAGCCATTTGAAAAAGCCATCAAATCTGGATTAATCCCAGAGAATTTAAGTACTATTACAGGGACTTGGGGTGCCATAAGTGAGCAGGGTGATCTTAGTTATTTGAATATAATTCATCTAGCCGGACTTGATGCAACCAACCCAGATCACCTTACAAAAGGGGAGATGGAGGGTCGTCGGCAAGCAATGTTAGCCATAGAGGCGCTAAAACAATTTAACCCAGGTTGTGAGAATGCCAAACTGAGAAACTTTGGTATGACGCTGGGAGTCAGGGATACAAGAAAAATTGATGCGGTTTATAACATGACTGCTCAGGATGTTCGCCAAGAGGCTAAATTCGACGATAGTATTGGCATATTTCCTGAATTTATTGATGGCTACGGCATTCTTATTTTACCCACTACCGGTCGTTACTTTCAATTGCCCTATCGAGCTATGCTGCCCAAGGGTGTCGAACATTTATTAGTCACAGGCCGATGCGTAGGCGGTGACAAAGGTTCCCATGCTGCCGTGCGTAATATGATGTGTTGTGCAGTTAATGGGCAAGGCGCAGGCGTTGCTGCTGCTATTTCAATCCAAATGAATGTCGATGTCGCGGATGTTAATATTAAGAAAGTGCAGAAAACATTGCTCCAACAAGGTGCTCGAATACGCTAACTCAATAAATAAATTTGTTCTGTAGAACAAAATCGTGTGGATTATCTAATATCCCGGACAGCTTTTTCTGGTAAATGTCGGAAAAAAAACACAAGGGCTATCAGAAAAGCTGAGAGCTCAGCCAATGGAATAGCAGCAACGAATCGATAATCAGAGACAAGCAGATAAAGAATAATCAAAAATGCTGTTGGAAAAACTAAGCTACGGCAAAGGGCAACCATGCCAGACTGAAACGGCAGATGGATAGCGGTTAGGTATCCTGAGATCAGCATGTTTGTACCCGCGAACAAAAATATGGGCCAAACATAGGTAACAAAATCTATGGCCATAGCGACCATCTCTTCACTGTCTTCACCATTAACAAAAATAGAGATAAGGGCTTCACCAAAACTCAAAACGATTATTATAAAAATAGAACTCAAGACAAATATACTGATGCAAGCCGTCTTTAAGAACGTCACCATACGCAGAGCATTGCGAGCTCCAAAATTTTGGGAAACCATCACCTGTATCGTGTCAGAGATTGAAAAAAACATCATAAAACCCAGCATCAAGACATAGTTCACGACAGTAATCGCCGCCACACCCTCCACACCAAAACGCTTCAACAGCATCCAGTTGAAGATAAGCATTACGATGCCGCCTGAGATTTCATTAATAAATTCAGAGATGCCGTTGTAGGCAGCTTGAAGTACTTCCCTCCAGTCGTTTTGCCTAACACTAAATTCCATTGTTCTATCTGGACTAATGAAATAGGCCATCATCACCAACATGGGAAGCGCCTGAGAGATACCCGTTGCAAACGCTGCACCACGCAACCCAAAATCTAGTACTCCAATGAACAGATAATCCAAAAGTATATTTACTAAGGCACCCACAGTCAGTGCGACAGCGACAAGATTGGGAAACCCATCCAAACGAATAAAAAAATACATCACTATTACGATGAACTGTGCTAAAAGAAATGGCAGGATCACACGATAGTACTCACTCATGACAGGAAACAGTTCCTCTTCGGCACCGAGGCCAGCAAAAAGCTCTAACTCGAAAAAGAGCCCTAAAAAGATTGCCAACACACCGAAGCCAGCAACAAAAATCAAAGTCTTACTAAAAATTGAGGATGCTGCTGTGTAGTCCTTTTCTCCTAAATACTTACCTGCACGAACTGAACCTCCAACGGAGAGCATCATCGCAAACCCAAATAGCAATGCAGTTACAGGAATCGTCAGATTGATTGCCCCTAGGGCGGTAACACCAACATAGTTACCGATAAAAATCCCATCCACTAGAGATGCTGAGGTCATTGCGATTAAGCCGAGCATGGAGGGTACTAAATACTTAAAGAATGTAGGAACGATTTTACCATCCAGCGCCAGATTCTCTTTTGTAGCCTCCATTTTCATAGCACTACGGTTTCCCTAAATTCCCAACTTCACTGCTACAGCCAGCGTCTTTAAGAAGTATGTCATCCAGATTATTAAGCATCGCCTCAAACATCAATGTGTTCACTCAAGTTCATTATTCTTACCCTTTAATCGCTTTGGAGCTAGCCATAATAGTGATAATATTTTATTTAAGATACTTGCAAAATGAAAAACTAATAAATATTTACAAAGGTCTTACAAACTCTTTATAAAACCTATTTAAATCAATGATTTCAGAGGGTATATTCACTGAGTGGGAATAAATAAAATGATGAAACTAAATGATAAGGATTATAAAGAAGCAAAAAAGGAGTTTGATCGAGAGGGATATGTTGTATTTGAAAATGTTCTATCTAGTAATGAAGTAAGAGAATATTTGAATGCCCTCCAACCTTTTCTTAAAAAAGATATTAAAGGTAGAAATAATTTTGAAGGGTATAAAACGAATAGGATATATGCTCTTTTAAATAAATCTGAGATATTTGGTAATATGGTTACTTGCCCCTTGGTAATGCAATTTGTCAGGGATGAGTTGGGAGAATCGGCACTACTTTCAGCTTTATTAGCAATTAATCTTATGCCAGGAGAAACTGTTCAACCATGGCATACCGATGATGGCTATGTGCATGTTGAAATGCCACACCCTTCATTTGGAATAAGCGCTTTCTGGGCGCTGACTGATACCAACGAAGAAAATGGTGCAACAGAAGTTCTACCAGGAAGCCATAAATGGGAAAAAGATAAACTTAGCAAATATATTAAACTGAACAATTTTGAAGATATTATTGGAGATAATCTAAGAGATGCTCCTGCAGATGCAAAGAAAGTGATAGAGTTAAAAGCCGGATCTCTCATGCTAACTAAAGGAACTCTTATTCACAGAGGAGGAGCCAATAACTCTGATAAGCCAAGACTTATTGTGGCGCCACAATATTGTTTCGGGTGGGTAAGACAAATAGAAAATATGATTGCGTCTGTTTCAAAAGCGAATGCTATGAAGCTAAGTGAGGAGGTAAGATGTCTTATGGGATATTCAATTCATCCTCCTTTTATTGGTTATGTTGATGGAGTTCATCCTAAGAAACTCCTGGATGATTTTGAGTAATTCATGATGAATATTGAAAATAAATTAATGAAAAATTTACTACACACTGTGTAGTTAGAACCTGGTAAGTTATTGATAATGATGGAAGGGAACAAATTAAAAATAACCTGTTTACTACACACTTACCACACACTAGTAATAAGCACCTCGGAAACCCTTGTGTTTCTTGGGGTTTGAGTCATGTCGACTATTGAGTGGGAATGAAAGAGTTAAAAATTATTCCTTTTGATAACTCCGATAATAACTTTCAAATGCTATATGAGTTAGAAAAGTCACTCGATTATCATGTAAAGAATTTTGGATCTGTAGAAATGCTTAAATATCAAGCAAGTTTGATACCTAAAAAATGCAATCCTAAAACTGAATTTCTTGAAATAGATAATAATATCTTTGGATACGGTTATACCGGACACCAATCATGGGCTTTTGATAGGACTCTATTAGATTCAAACATTTCTTTTCCTTGTGAAGAAAAGTATCTGAAATATGCCCAAGAATATTTAGAGCAGCAGATTACTGAGGCTAAAAAAATAAAGGATATTAAAACTTTAAGAGCTTGGGTGTTTAACGGAAATAAATTCATGACAGATTTTTATAAAAGAAATGGGTTTGAGATATCTCTAGTAGAGTATTTGTCTATTATTGCCTTGGAGGATTTTAATAAAGAAGAATTTTCGAATTCTATAAATAATTTTAATAAAAATTCTTTTAAGATAAGAACCTTAAAAGAGCTTCAAGAAGATTGCTCTAATTGGGAAACGGAATTATTTAATCTTTTTTATAGAGTTGAATTGGATGTTCCAAATGACTCTGAGGTGAATGAGGATCGAGATCACTGGAAAGCTCATAACTTAACTCCATGGTTTAAACCCGAAGATGTCTATATTGTTTTAGACGGAGAGAAATGGATTGCTTTATCAACTTATAACAGAGGCGATACTGTCACTGATACCGTCTCTACAGAGCTCACAGGTGTTCTTCCAGAATATAGAAGAAAATCTATTTGCACTGCACTGAAGGTTCATGCTCTTGTTGATTTAAAGGAAAAAGGTTTTAAAAGGGTTTTTACTTCCAACGAAGAAAATAATCCAATGTATAAAATAAACTTAATGCTTGGATTTAAAAAGATAGGAACTGAAGTAGGTTGTAAACTAGCTCTTTAAGAATATCTTGAAAAATGAAGTTACACAAAAGTTACAAAGTCTATTTCAATACCCTTAAAAGCATTGATTTTACAGGGGTTCTAGATAAGGTAACTATTGAGTGGGAGTAGGGTAAATTTCTTTTATTTTATTAGCCTCGCTTAGTCCAGATATCAAAGCTCCATGTACATAGCTATAGTGATAGTTAGTCACTTCTCCTGAAAAAAACACTTTAGGTAATTCCCAGCAATTAGACTTTAATTTGACTAATCTTCAGCTCTATATAATTTTTTATGCAACCTTTAAAGTTTTAATTAGGTATAACAGTTATTGGAGTAAAAAAATGAATTATTTAAGTGGTATCCGTAACAAAACACACTTATTTTTGTTGTCATCCCCCTTTGCTTTAATTGTACGGGGTTTTGTATCTATGTGGCTATGGAATAGTTAAAATGAAAAAAATTATTATGAAAACAAACTTACTCTTCTTGCTTATGGCTTTTTTGGTTACATTTACCAACTTATTATTCGCTGAAACTTATTCTTATGAGATAGAAGAAGTTGAGACCTTGGAGATAAGTGCAGGGGTGGAGTTTTTTGTTTGGTGTGCAGATGTGAATAAATTAGAAATTTCTGCTGACTCTGAGGATGACTTTCGAATGTCCTTGAAAGATAAGAAACTCAAGATTAAAAGAAAGAATAGTAATTCTTGGCTGTTTTTTTCTTGGGGGAGTAATGATGTTACTGCGGATATTACTCTGAAGAACCCACCTCAATTTATTGAATTGAGTGCTGGTTCAGAAGGGAAAATGCAAAATTGTTTTATAAGAGAAGCAAATTTAAGTTTGTCGGCATCCTCTGGAAGTTCTTTTGAAATTGATGAGGGTTCAGGTTCCATCAACCAACTGGAAGTGGATTTGTCTTCTGGAGCTCAAATAGAGATAGAGGAAAAACTCCATATTAACCACCTAGCACTTAAAGCTTCTTCAGGATCAGATTTTGAAGCGGACAATGAGGTTATTATTGAAACCTCTGAAGTGAGTGTATCTTCTGGAGCTTCGGTTGAGATTTGTGGAGCTCTTGAAGTGTCAGGTAAAGCTTCCAGTGGTGGTAGTATTGAAGTCGCTGAAAACACAATAATAATTGGCATCACAACAAGTTCTGGTGGCAGTTTAGATGTTGATTGTTAACTAATAGGAGATATTTATGGAAGACATATTAATACCAATATTTGGGCTAGTAGGTATTTTTGGAATGCCTGTCTTTATCGTGTGGATTGTTTTTTACTTTGACAAAAGAAATAAAGAACAATTTCATACAACATTGCAAAAATTAATTGAGAGCGGACAAGAATTGTCCCCAGATTTAATACAAAGTATTCCAGGTTATAAAATGGACAAAAACGGAAATAGGAATGATATTCGTTCTGGCACCATAACTGTAGCTGTTGGAATAGGGATAGCTTTATTTGGATTTATAGGGGTACAAGAAGAAGCACTCATAGGAATTGGACTTTTAGTATTCTCAATAGGTATGGGAATTCTTGTTTACGGAATTTACAACAGGAACAAGAAAGTTGATGATAACCCTTAATGATATCGGATGAAGAACTGGTTAGAAGGACCCTCTCTGAAGGCAGCCATCATTTCGGGGTTTTAATACAAAGACATGCTGACTATTTATTTGGATTGGGTATGCGATTAACTTCAGGCAATAAAGAACTTGCTGAAGACATGTCTCAACAAGCATTTATGAAGTCTTATACCTATTTAAAAAGTTTTGATCCTCAAAAAAGTTTTAAACACTGGCTTACTGGTATTGCAGTTAACTCTTTTAAAGATTTAATCGCAAAAGAAAATCAATATTCATCTCTCGAAGACAAAAATGAGCCAAGTTATACTCCCCACCTCGAAGGCAACAAAGATTTCTTCACCCTTATAAAACCTCTAACCAAAGAAGAAAGGTTAATGTTTGCCCTTCGGTTTATTTACGATTATAAAATGAATGAAATTGGTGATTTTTTAGATATGAAAACGGGAACGGTAAAATCCAAGATAAGTCGTGCCATGGAGAAACTAAAATGAATGAGATAGAAGTGCTTGTTCAAAAAGAAAAGGAAGCCTCTTACAACCAGAGCAATAAGGATCTATTTACTTTTTACACTCTTACTTTAATCAATCAAGAAGAATCACAAGGAAGGCTAAAAAATAAACTCATTTCCTTCTTGTTAATAAGTATGGTTCCAGGGCTTGTCGTGATGCTGAATGTAGAAAACATCACTAATTTTGTTCTAAACTTAGTCTTGAATCTATCTTTACCTCTCTTATATAACACATCTTATTCTTTTTTAGTTTGTATCTTTATATCTGGTTTTGTACTTTTATTCAAAAGGAAATCTTTCTTCTAATGTATTAGAACTAATTCAAATAAACTTAGTCGAACACTAACTTAATCATTTTTTAATAAGGAGAAAATAAATGAAAATTAGCGATACCATCATAGGTTCCATCATCATAGGCATTTTGGTTGGGGGGGCTATTCTCTTTACAGGAAGTAGTAATCAAGACAGAAAACATGCTCAATTTAATGTATTAGGAGCTCCTCATTCAGACCATGCATTCTTTGCAGACAAGGGTTCTAATAAGAAATTTAAACATAAAGAAATCATTATTGATTTAGATT
>DQKS01000088.1 GCA_015660645.1 Gammaproteobacteria bacterium | reverse complement strand
TCTTTAGCTTTATAAATTGGTCTAATAAAATAGTCCTAATTACTCACTAATTCATAATTCAAGGTAGTATTATTCTTAAGTATGAATAAATTCTTAGCTGTTTTGTTATTTATTACTTCTTCTTTGCTTTTATCAGACGAAAGTGAATATGAAGTGAAATCTGAAAATATAGAGATATGGAGTGATGGAACAAGAATGCAGGGAAATTTATTTATTCCGCAGGATAGCTCGGTAAAAAAATGGCCAACTATTTTACTGGCTCATGGTTGGGGAGGGCTAAAAAGCCATCTAAATCAATCTTATGCTCCGAAATTTGCAGCAGCAGGGTATCTAGTTATGACTTTTGATTACAGGGGCTGGGGGGAGAGTGATAGTCGTTTAGTTGTTTATGGAGATATGCCAAAGCCAGGAAGATTTAATAGTACGATCTCAGTTCAAGCTACTGCTATTAGAGATTTAGTTGATCCCTTGGATCAATACGAAGATATTCAGGCTAGTTTATATTTTTTGGAAGGGGACACTAGAGTTGATAGTGAAAGAATTGCCATTTGGGGAAGTAGCTTTGGAGGAGGCCATGCTGTGATGACAGGAGCAAGCGATCCTAGAATAAAAGTTATAGTTTCTCAAGTGGGAAGTATGGGAGCTGGTATGGAGAATTATGCTCAGGACCTAAAAAAAAGGTTAATTGCTCAAGCAAGAAAGGAAGAAGATCCAGTGCCTCAAGGGATTGATATGCAGCCCGGTCTTCGTGGCACGCCTCATTACGGACGAATGTCTATCTATCAGCCCATAACAAGAGCTAAGGATATTAAAGTGCCAACTTTAATAGTTGATGCAGAAAATGAAGAATTATTTAATAGATTAGAGAATGGATGGGCTGTTTATAATTTGATAAAAGATAAAGTCCCTTCTAGGTATGTAACCTTTCCAGGTAAACATTACGATATTTACTCCACCAATTTTGAAGCCTCTACAGATATTCAAATTGAATGGTTTAATCAACATTTGAAGTAAATATGAACTTATTAAAACTTATTTCTTTTCTTCTGTTTACTTTCTTTTTATTTCCTATTGGTGCTGAGAAAGGAGAAAAATTAGTACAAGAAAACTGCTTATCTTGTCACGGCAATCCAGATCTGAACCTTATGAGTTTAAGCACAATGTCTTATATTGCTAAGAATGAAATGCTACAAATCCTGTCAGAAGGCAAGATGAAGACTCAAGCTGAAAATCTAACAAATCAAGAAAAAGAAGAAATTGCTATTTTTTTAACAAAAGATGAGGCCGAACAAGACTCTTCACCTACGGTTTATTGCAGTAAAGAACTTAGTGCCGATGGCCTTAAGGATGGCTCCCTTTGGAGTAGTTGGGGACAAGATTCGTTTAATAAGAGACATCAGACCTCTACAACTATTAATTCTAGAAACATAACTAATTTAAAACTGAAATGGAGTTTTGGTCTAAGAACGGAAAATCCAAGAGGTCAGCCAATTGCAGTAGGGTCTGTAATTTTTATTAGTGCCGGCGATACGACTTACGCGTTAGATAAAAACTTAGGCTGTGCTTATTGGACTTTTACTTCAGCAGCTCGATTGAGGAATGCTCCTGCTTTTGATACCAATACAAAGGATGCTATCTATTTGATTGATCAAGATTTTGGTACCTACAAGATAAATGCAATCAGCGGTCAATTAATATGGAAAGTTAATATACCCAAAGAAACTCCGTGGAGTACTTCATCTGCATCACCTATATTGGTTGGGTCAAAATTAGTGGTACCTCTTTCAACCATTGAGACGGTTGCGCCAATTAATCCAAAACACGAATGCTGTACAAGCAGCGGGGGCATAGCCCTTCTGGATGCTGAAACAGGGAACATTATATGGAACCACAGAGTTTTAGAGGAAGCCAAGTATGTTGGTAAGGTTTTTGTAACCCGAACTAAGAAATTTGCGCCAGCAGGAGCAGCTGTTTGGAATGCTCCGGGCGTTGATCTGGTTAATAAAAGAATATTCTTTGGGACGGGTCAAAGTACTCAGTCCCCTGCATCTGAATTTAGTGATGCTATTATTACTTTAGATTTAGAAACAGGAAAAAGGATTTGGTCAACGCAGACTTTGTCAGGTGATGCTCATAACGTGGCATGTGAAATCCCAGTCGTAAAGCGTCTAAGTTGCCCCGATGAAGATGGTCCTGATTTTGATTTTGGTGCTTCAGTTATACAATCAAAGACTTCAAATGGAGAGAGTATTTTATTGGCTGGACAAAAATCTGGTTGGGTTTTTGGATTAAATAATGAAACAGGAATAATAAAATGGAAGACTAGAGTAGGACGGGGAGGTACTTTAGGCGGAATCCATTTTGGAATGGCAACTGATGATTCCAAGTTATTTGTTCCAGTTTCTGATCGGGAGGTTGGTAGGACTTATGATTGGAAAAAAAGACCTGGACTTTATGCACTGGACATAGATACAGGAGATCTTATTTGGTCTTATCAATTAGATGATATTTGTAAAGATAGAGAAGCTGTATCTGGAGAAGGGAGATGTAGTACTGGGTTTTCAGCTCCGGTATCTGTTGCGGGAGACGTCTTATTTGCTGGTGCCCTTGATGGCAGGTTTTCTGCTCATTCCACCGAAGATGGATCTAAGTTATGGGAATTTGATACTTTAAGATCCTTCCGTACAGTAAATAATTATCCAGCTGTTGGAGGATCTATAGATGCAGCGGGTGCAGTTATAGTAGATAACTGGGTATTCATTAATAGCGGCTACTCTAACCATGGTCAGATGACTGGTAATGTTTTATTGGCTTTTTCTATAGATTAGAATGCAAGAATGGTAATTTATGGCGTAGCTTTATTAGCTTTTTGCATGCTTCTTGGAGTTATTCTTGGAGAATTATTAGGAAGATTAATAGGTATTGAGGCCAATATAGGTGGTATTGGCATAGCCATGCTTTTACTTGTTCTACTATCAGGTTATTTAAAACAATCTTTTAGATTAGGTGATCTATCTGAACAAGGGATTCATTTTTGGAGTGCAGTTTATATTCCAATTGTTGTAGCAATGGCAGCTAAACAAAATGTAATTGCAGCTCTTGACGGTGGCTTTATTGCGTTAGTGGCTGGCGGATTATCAGTTATTCTTTCATTTTTATTAGTTCCATTGATAAGCAAAGTAGGGCGATAATGGAATTCTTTGAAATACTTGAATCTGTATTTGTTAAGAACGGCTTAATTACCTCTTTTATCTTTGTTGGTTTTATTGTTTGGATTTCCTATTTCTTCTCAAACCGGTTTACTAAAGGAAGGCTCCACGGATCGGCTATAGCTATAATGCTTGGTTTGCTATTAGCGTATGTAGGCGGGTCTATTACAGGGGGTAAAAATGGGATAGCAGACATCACTATTCTTTCGGGTGTTGGACTTCTAGGCGGTGCGATGTTTAGAGATTTTGCCATCGTAGCTACAGCGTATGGAGTAAAACTGGAAGAGTTAAAAGAAGCCGGGGCTGCTGGAGTGTTATCACTCCTTATCGGAGTCATTTTATCTTTTGTGGTTGGTGCAATTACGGCTGTAGCATTTGGTTATACCGATGCAGTAAGTATTACAACTATAGGAGCTGGGGCAGTAACTTATATAGTTGGACCTGTAACAGGAAGTGCTTTAAACGCAGATTCAGATGTTATTGCACTCAGTGTTGCAGCAGGTTTAATCAAATCCATGCTGGTTATGATTTCCACACCTTTTGTGGCTAAATCAATAGGCCTGGATAACCCAAGATCTGCGATGATTTTTGGCGGTTTAATGGGTACAACTAGTGGAGTAGCTGCTGGTTTGGCTGCAACAGATCCGAAGCTTGTTCCTTACGGAGCTATGACTGCAACCTTTTATACAGGTCTCGGATGTTTATTAGCGCCTTCAGTTTTATTTTTAATAACAAGAGTATTTTTTGCATAGTTCTTTAATCAAAAAAAATCTTCTCATTGTTATAATTTTTTTTGTTTCGTCTTCAATTTATGCTGAATTCTTTATATTGGAATGTTCTAAGGTTGATGGTTGGACAGATAAACGAGATATAGTTTATTCCCTTCAAATAGGCACAGGAAGTAAGCAAGTGATTCAGGTATTCAAGACAAGGCAATTAAAAATGCAATTAAAAGAAACCACAAGTCATTATGAAATAGGTCAATACACTGATGCCACCGAGAAAGATTTGATTCCATTACTAAAAGTTAATAAAGCGACTCTCATGGTAGATTATTCCAATAAGACAAAAAAACTAGAAACTATTTTTTGCAGAAAAACTTAATGAAGAAATCATTATTAATTTACTATTTCTAAATTTAGAAATTACAATATCCCTTATGACAGCATATGCCAACGCCAAAGATAAAGAAAATATTAGAATTTATTTGATTGCTGATACTGAGGGTGAGATAGATAGTTTTTGTTTAGACAGAGACTACGAAATAATAAGCCGACCTAAATATGTAGAGCCTGGAATGGTTTGTCATCATTTCGAATGGGTAGGGTCAAGACCGAGGCCAGCTATTTGGGAAATTTCTAGACCATATCCAAAGAATTAGTTCTCATTAATTTAGTCCATAAGGACAACTACTTTGCCAACTAGTTTTCTTTGAGATAGGAAATGTATTGATTCTTTAGCTTCATTTAAGCTAAATTCTTTACAAATGTATGGCTTAAAGTGTCCTGCTTCGCAGATTTTACGAATCTCTATGTTATTTTCTAGGCCTTTCTTGGGATTTCTTCTTCCAAATTCACCCGCCCTAACTCCAACTACTGAGAAACCTTTAATCAGAGACATATTTATTGGCAGGGTAGGGATTCTTCCACTAGCAAAGCCTACAATGAGTATTCTACCTCCCCAATTTATGCATCTTATTGAGTGATCAAAGACATCACCTCCTACAGGGTCATAAATTACATCTGCTCCTTTCCCATTTGTTATTTCTTTTACTTCATTTCTGAATTCAACTGTTCCATTTATATGTGTAAGTACGGTGTGATCTGCTCCCCATTTTAGAGTATGTTCTAGTTTTTCTTGTGAAGTGCCAGTGGCTATAACATTTGCTCCAATATATTTACCAAGCTGAACGGCAGCCATTCCTACTCCACCGGTTGATCCGTGGACTAATAGATTTTCTCCTTTTAGAAGGTTCCCACGTCTCACTAATGATACATAAGCAGTTAGGTAAGCAGTTTGGAAAGAGGCTGCTTCCGAGAAATTTAGATTAGAAGGTTTTTCCTCTACGCTACTCTCTCCAACAATTACGTATTCAGAAAATGCTCCCTTACCCATAGCTCCAAAGGTAACTTCATCTCCTTCTTTTACTTTAGTTACATGCTTGCCTGTTTTTTCTACGATACCCGAACCTTCCATACCTAAAACAAACGGCAGTTCAGGTTTGTGTTGATACATGCCTTTGGTCATCAGTAGATCAGGAAAATTTACCGAAGCAGCTTTAACCTTGATTAGAATTTCATGATCTTTTGGGTCTGATAGAGTTAAAACTTTTATTTGGACATGAGACATATCTTCGCTTAGCTCGCTGCACACTAACGCTTTAGTTTGAATCATCTTACTTAGTCGTTAGGTCCCGCTGGACCCGGTCCATCATATTTATAAGCTTCTATTTTTTTAAAAGCTTCACGTTCAAAGAGCATATCAGTCCATCTTAGAATATTTGGCTTAAAGGCTTCATCTATTCCCAATGATCTTGCTAGGTAAAGAGCATAACTTACACAAATATCTGCAATAGTGAATCGATTTGAGCAAAGATATTCTCTATCTTCTAATGTTACTTCAAGTAATTTTAATCTGGCTAAAAACCATCTTCTATATCCTTCCGCAGCTTTATCAGCAACACCAGGTTCTTGAAGTGTATATCGGATGAATACTGTTTGAGGGAAGGTAATAGTTGCGTCTGAGTGAGCAAGCCAATTTAGATAGAAAGGATAATCATCTTCTTCAATATTAACTTTAAGATCAGTTGGGCCATATCTATCAACAAGATACTGACTAATTCCTACAGATTCAGTCATGCGTGCATCTCCATCTATCAAGTAAGGAATCGTTCCCAGGATATTTACCTTCATGTATTCAGGCTGCATAAACCTAGGAGGAAAAGGCATCATTTCAACTTCATATTCTAACCCCATTTCTTCTGCAGTCCATATAGGTCTCATTCCTCTAGAACCTTGCGTGCTGTATATTTTAATAGCCATTTTTTTATAAAGAAATTACAATTTTATTTAGAATTTTTCCTTGTTTATCTTTTAAGGCAAGAGTAATTAAACCCGTTTTGTTAATTTCAAGAATCCCGTAGTTAGATTCATAAAACATTTCGCCTAATAGAAATTCATCGGTTTCTTTTTCTGTTTTATCCCACAAAGTTGACAGCCATGCAGGTAGGGGTTTGTTAAGAGAAGAGGAAGTAATTTCATACAAGTTACCTATCCTATAAAGGCCTGCTTTATGGCGGTCTCCTGAAAGCATAACGACCGGCTTTTCTATGCCGTTAAGAAGCTTAAAAAGTCTTTGTCTTTCATGAGGAAAGTTTCCCCATTTTTCAAATCCATGGTTGGTTGCTATTACTTGTATAGATGAAGCCAATACAAGTATATCTATATCTTGTGTTAGTTGATTTTCTAACCAGGACCATTGATCAACACCAAGAATAGTCTTGCTAGTATCTTTTGTCGGCGTACGTTTTCTTTTTTCACCCTCTAAAGGAGACCTGAAATACCTAGTATCTAGACCAATAATCTTAATAATTTTATTATTCAAAAGCACGTCCTTAGAGAAGTAGATTCCTTCCCCGTTTGATCTTCTATCAGCTTCCTGAATCTTCCAAAAGTCTAGGAAAAGTTTTTGGGCTTGTGCTTTCTCTTTGTAGTCCTCTCCGCCGTCATTTACACCAAAATCATGATCATCCCATATGGCATTAATCTCTATTTCATTAAGCCAATTTGGAAGGTTGTTAGATTGTTTTTTATAAGCAGATAGCATTTTCTCTAGGGATCCATCCTTATTGTCTCCGTAGATGTTATCTCCTAAAAAGAAGAATTCTGTTAAATCTTCTTTTTTTAATGATGCCCATATTTCTTGTTGATCGTTGTCTTGATCTAGACAAGATCCCATTCCCAAGATAAAACTATTATCGGATTGCGAGAATAAGGTAAATGGCATTAAAAGTAGCAGAAGTCGGACTAGTATCATTAAATCAATAATTAAATTTTATCTGTAAAGAAATATTTTAATCTCTCCTCGTTATTCCATATTATCTTTATCTTACTGTATATTATTATCTTTATTTATGTTGTATAACTCAGATTCATTCAAGCAAGGAGTATCATTATCTACTCTTATCTGTCTACTATACATAATGGAGAAAATTAAAAGATGAGTAACGTTTACGAGATCCCAGGTTGGATAGATAAAATTCAAGAAGCAATAATTGAGCCAGACTTACCCATAATAGACCCTCATCACCATCTCTGGCATGGACCTAAACACGAGCAGGGAGAGAACAATCCTTATAGATATTTATTAGAAGATTTATGGAATGATACTGGCAGCGGTCACAATATTAAAAAAACGGTCTTTATTGACTGTGGCCAGGAATATTATAAAGAAGGGCCTGATGCATTTAAGCCAGTGGGCGAAACTGAATTTGTTGTGGAAATAGCAAAAGAAGCTCAAAAAGATTCTACGAAAGCCCAAATTGCAGGAATCATTGGGCATGTCAATATGATGCTAGGAGATTCCTCAAGAGAAGTTCTTGAAGCCCATAATGAAAAGGGCGAAGGGCTGTTTAGAGGTATACGGCATTCAGGTGGTTGGGATGCAGATGAAGCTGTAAAGAATGCTCACTCTGAGCCTACTGAGAGAATCTATTTAGAAGATAAATTTCAGAGAGGATTGGAGCAACTTATTAATTTAAATATGGTCTTCGATACATGGCATTATCACAATCAAATTAAAGACTTAACCATATTAGCTAAAACCCTTCCTTCGTTGAAGATAGTTCACGATCATTTTGGAGGACCTTTAGGGATAGGACCTTACGAAGGACAACAAGATCAAATTTTTGGGAAGTGGAAAGATGATATTTTAGAATTATCTGAATGCCCGAATGTTTACTCAAAACTAGGTGGATTAGCAATGCCGGTCAATGGGTGGAATTGGCACAAGAGAAATTTACCGGCTACTTCAGATGAATTGGTACAAGCGCATCAAAGGTACTATTCACACACCATCAATGCGTTTGGCGTTGAACGTTGTATGTTTGAAAGTAATTTTCCTGTGGATAAACAGTCGATCTCTTACCCTGTATTGTGGAATGCTTTTAAGAAAATAGCTGGTAGTTTTTCAGAAGAAGATAAGAGCTTCCTTTTTTATGAAACAGCCAAAAATTTTTATAAGCTATAAAAAAAATTAAACAATTTTAGTAAATAATTCTATTTCAATATTCTCAGCTTACTAATGGATTTATTTTTTTCTTTATTTAGCCTTTCAATTCTAATTGAAACTGCTTCAATTGATGCAGGAATAGGTATTTCTAGGTAGGGACTATTTTTAAGTCCTATAAGTCTACTTCCATTAGAATCGTGAGAATAGAGATTATAAGGATCTGCTAAATAGACCTGATAAAGAACGTCAAGGTTGTCATCTAAAAATGAAATACTATAGTTTTTGATACCTGGAAGTATTCTTTGTCTTTCTTCATTTACTTGATAATTTGGTACTGTTTGAATCCTTGCAGAATTAAACCCATACTCTGACCCTTCAAGTATTACAATTTTGTTTGAAATAAAACTGTAATCAGGCGCATTAAAGGAATTCAACTTAGAATTGTTACTAAAATTTTTGCCTTTATCTGCATAACTAAATAAAGCAAAGAAACTCAGCATAATTAAAAGGGTTAATTTCATTAGTCCCATAAACTCCAGTTTATAAACCAAGACCCTCCTAAAGGTCCATTGGCTTGACCATAATCATAGGTTGTAAGGTCTTCAGGATTATAGAAAGGTCCATCCCAATCAGATCCATTCCATTGATAGAATAGAGAATTCCAGTCAAAAACACCCTCATAGCAATCATTGATATTTAATGGATCCTCTACAACTGTTATTACGCCTGTTAAATCTACCACCTTCCAAGTATACCTCTTAATCTCATCTACGCTGGGACGGGAGAAGGTTGCTTCAAGCTGGTTTGTGAGAGAATCAAGTTTCACTCCATTCTCATACCATTCAATATTAATTTTTGAAGAATCAAATTTACCTTGTAGAGCTATTTTAAAGCCCGTTGCTACATCGTCATCTCCAAGCATTTCTATAGATGTTAGATAAGTAGAAAATTGATTTTGACTTGAAACAATAGCAAAAGATTCCGAATTAACTTCTCCATACTTTAGAACTTCTTTATTGTTCATTACGGTATTAACTTTAGGTCTGTAAGTTCCAGTACTGCCATAATAAGTACCTTCAAATAAACCTACTCCATCTTGTCCAGCCGTCGCATGGAGACCCGGGACACTAGTAAGATCATTTATCCAGTGATTCCACTTAAGATTATAGACATCTGAAGTGGTTGTGGTGTTGGGCGAATAATTTGCTTCCGAGCTTGAATAGTCTCTATCATCATCATTTATATACTCGTCTCCTAAAAGGGCATGACTATGACCAAATTCGTGCATAAAGGTTTGGTAAGTCGTTCCGCTTATGAACTGGGCTGTAGTGGGGGGAAGACCATAATCATAGCTAGTTACACCTCTTCCAGCTAAGTTTGAGAAAAAAGCGATTGAATCAATGTACACTTCAGGGAACAATTCGTCTCTTAAAGCTTTTAATTTTGTAGCATCCCAACAAAATATATCATCACTCCAGTCAACACATTCTCCCAGGTTCATATCAACAAACGAAATTTTTTCGGTTCCATCTAAAGTAACAGGCTCTACCACAAAAATATTAAAGTGATCTTTAAAAAAATTAGCTACCTCTGAATCAATAAGAAGATTTGTAATTGATTTTGAAACAACATTTCTAAAACTTTCAGGTGTATTATCTAAAGAATCTGCAATGATTAATAAAGTATTTCCTCTTTGCGCTGTAGAAATATCAGGATTACTTGCAGAGCTATAAGAGCCTAGTAAGTTATATACAGTATAGTTTTCCGTAGTCCTTAAACCAGAAACAAAGAAGGTAGAAAAAGATAGGGTTGAACAAGCTTGTTGTAAATCGCAAGCAGTTATTTCACCAGATAAATGACCCGCCTCTTCAATTAAAGTTGTATCTATTTCAAATGAGCTTGGATTATCACCAGGAAGTCCACCTTCTTCAGCTGGCAGAAAAATAATTGGTAAGTTTATTTCGCTCACTACCAGCGAATAGTTTAAGTCTAATAACTCGCTATCTATATCCGAGACATTGGCTGGTATTAAGATTTTATTATTTTTATCAACCAAGAGCATTTCTTTTACTTTTTCATCGTCTAATTCAATCAAAGGTGCATCATTAACAGGGTTTATTACGATCGAGACCTCTTCAGCAGTAGATGAAGAGTTTTGAGCAGAAACTCTAAATAGGAAAGAATCTGATCCATAGAAGTCTGTTCGAGGTGTGTAAGTAAACGAACCAGAAGAGTCCAGATTCACAGAGCCGTTATCTGGTTGTTGGGAGACACTAAAAGTAAGAGCTGCATTTACGTTAACAGATGCTGTTAGTTGGCCTGAATAAGATTCGTCCTCATTAACAGAAAAAGACAAAGGGCTTGTAGAAAATACTAAAGTTGTAGGTGTAGTTGTTCCACCACCACCACCACTGCTATCACTTCCACCACCCCCACCACCACAAGAAACAGCTAATCCGGCGATAAAGAGAAGTACAATATTTCTATTCAGTTGACGCACTAGTTGTATTAAATTTTTGGTTATTTTTTATAAACACGAAGGATATTAAATTTATATAATTTTAATAGCAACTATAAATCTATTTGATCGATAGCACGGTCAAGAATAATAATTTTATAGTCACCATTACGTAGAATCTGGATGGGTTCAATTAATATAGATTTATGAATTTTCTAATATAATTTAACCTAATCAAATAAAGGACCCCCTGGTTGGGTCTTGGTAATATTGGAAGAAGCATTTTGGTTTATAGTTTGATCAAACCCTTGCAGTCTAGCTACCTCTTCTCTAACAAGTTCAGGCGATCCAAGCAGTTGTCTGTTGAGGCCAATACGTTTAAACCAGTAATGCAATCCCATTTCATCCGTGAATCCCATGCCTCCGTGAACCTCAATGGAAGTTTTAGAAACCTGACGTCCTACTTCTGCTACATGAGCTTTAAGATGGCAAGCCATTTCTCTGGCTTCTTCTGGAATGCTATCTTGGCAATGTGCCGCGTGCCAGACCATTGAATGGCAAGGCTCTAATTCGGCAGTCATTTCCGCACACATATGCTTAACAGCCTGGAAAGAACCGATTGCTCTTCCAAATTGCTTTCTTTCTAAAGAATAAGCTACAGCTTTATCAAGCATGACTTGAGAAGCTCCTACCGTATCTGCTGAAAGCATTAATCTTCCTGTATCGATTACTTTATTAATTACACCAATATCTGATTTGGAACCTGGCAGTAATTCAGCACTCACATCTTTTAAAACCAGTTCAATAGAATCTCTTGTTTTATCAACCGTTATTAGGTCGGTTACATCTATACCAGGTGCAGCTGCTTCCACCAAAAAAAGCTGACCTGACTTATTGGCTAATATAAACGCATCAGCATCTTTTCCGTCAATAATAAAAAGAGCTCTTCCTGAAATCTTCCCATTTGAAAATTCAATGCCAGCATCTTCTCTTGCTCCAATAAATTCTGAAAGGCCCATTCCTATTACAGCTTCACCGCCAGCTATTTTTGGTAGCCAGTTATCTTTTTGCGCATCACTACCAGCAAGACTTAAAGCAATTGGTGCCATTACGTAAGCACCAGTAAATGGACTTGGGGCGGTCCCTGCGCCTAAAGCGCCGGCAACAACAGCAGCAAAAAGAGTATCTAGTTCAAGCCCACCATACTGTTCTGGAACCATCAATCCACTTATGCCTAAGTCAATCAATCCTTGATGAATGGATTTAGCTTTTTTTGCTTCTCCGTCTGCTACAGCTTTGATAACTTCAAGTGGTGCATTAGATTCTAGGTATTTTTTAATACTTTCTTCTAAACTCTTTTGTTCTTCAGACAATCCAAAATACATCTTAAGCTCCTTGTAC
>DQKS01000016.1 GCA_015660645.1 Gammaproteobacteria bacterium | reverse complement strand
TGGTTGGAAAATGGAGAACATCAAGAAAAGGTCTATGACGTAGCTTGTTCTGATGGCTTAGAGGTAAATGCAGAAACTAACCGCTGCCCGGAAAATGGAGCTCGTGTAAATCTTAATGACTGTTCTTACAGTGGGGATGTTGGAGCAAACGAACTTAAGACTCTATGGAAAGATCCAGACTTTAAGCAAGACCAAGAAGCATTCTATTACGTGAGGGTTCTTGAAAACCCTGTGTGCAGATGGTCAACCTGGGATGCTATTAGAAATGGTGAAAAACCTAGGTCTGATATTGATTCAACCATCCAGGAGAGAGCTTGGTCTTCTCCTATTTGGCTAACAAAGGGTATTTAGCTATTGGTTAAGAGTTTAACAAGAATACGATTATAGATTTTTGAAAGAGTGATTAGGTCTTCAGATTTAATACATTCATTAATTTTGTGAATAGATTCATTTACAGGACCTAATTCAACTACTTCTGCACCGGTCGGAGCAATAAATCTTCCATCTGAGGTTCCTCCGTCAGTAGAAGTTTGAGTATCAATGCCTGTTGTTTCTGATATTGATTGCTTCACTGCATCTATCAACCCTTTATCTTTAGTTAGGAATGGATTTCCGCTTAGATTCCAAGTTACTGAATAATTCAAAGAACTATCATTTAATATTTTTTCGACGGATTCTTTAATTTCCTCCTCACTTGTCGAAGGAGAAAACCTTACGTTCAGATCAAAAATAAGATCTCCAGGTATGACATTGGATACACCGGTTCCTGAATTAAGATTTGAGATTTGTAAAACACTGTCTTGAAATTCTCCCGTTTCATCCTTCCAAGTTAATTTAGTAATTTCATTGATTGCACCCGCTGATTCGTGAATAGGATTCAGAGCTTTTTGCGGATAGGCTACGTGACCTTGTATGCCTTCTATTTTAACGGAAGCGCCTAAAGAACCTCTCCTGCCAATTTTAATGACATCTCCCACTTGGTAGTTGGCTGTAGGTTCTCCCACCAAACACCAATCTATATTTTCTTGTCTACTCTGAAGTTCTTGGATAACTTTTCTCACGCCATTCACAGAAGGCCCTTCTTCATCACTAGTTAGCATAAGCCCGATTCGTCCATTGAATTCTTTGTGCTCACTCACGAAACTTTCTATGGCTGTCACAAAAGCAGCAACGCTTCCTTTCATATCTGCAGCTCCACGCCCAAATAAAAATCCGTTTTCTTCTGATGGTGAGAAAGGGTCATTTTTCCAATTATCAATAGGTCCGGTAGGAACAACGTCGGTGTGTCCTAAGAAAATAAAAAGAGGTCCGTCTTCTCCATAAGTAGCCCATAAATTCTTAACTTCTTCAAAAGGCATGTTTTCTATATTGAATCCAATCTTCTTTAACCTTCGAGATATTAGATCTTGGCACCCTTCATCTAAAGGAGTTAAAGAGGCCCTAGATATAAGCTCTTTTGCTAATTCTACTGTAGGATTCATAAGAGATGAGTTTAGTCGTTTGTGTGGAGCTGGTCGTTCAATACAACACTTTTCTTATTGGGTTTACACTGAATTGCGCCACTTAAAGAGTTTCTTATAAAAAGAAGATCTGACTTAGATGCTAACTCAGAAGCTTTTACAGTAGAAACTACATTGTTTTCCTGATCCATAACTTGAACTTTTGATCCGCCTGTTAAGTACAAACCTGCCTCTATAGTACATCTATCCCCTAGAGGTATGCCTAGGCCTGAGTTTGCCCCCAAGAGGCAATCTTCTCCAACTGAAATTTTTATTTCATTGCCACCAGAAAGTGTTCCCATGGTGCTACACCCCCCTCCAAGATCAGAGTTAGCTCCTATGGTCACTCCCGCAGATATTCGTCCTTCAATCATAGTTGGTCCAAGAGTTCCTGCATTAAAATTAACAAATCCCTCATGCATTACAGTAGTACCTTCACTTAAATATGCTCCTAATCTAACTCTAGCTGCATCAGCTATCCTTACACCATCAGGGATTATGTAATCGGTTAGGCAGGGAAATTTATCTAAAGACTTGATGTACAAGAAGTCATAATTATTTCTTAATCTATCTATGTCCATGGGGTCCATGGGACCATGATTGGTCCAAGCAACATTAGGTAAAGCAGCAAAAATGCCATCCAGATTTATAGAATTTGGTTTTACCAATTTTTTTGAAAGAAGATGTAGTTTTAGATAGGCATCTTTTACATCTTTTATTGATTCATCCTTCTCCAGTTTATGAATAATAATTTTCTCTCTTTCTCTCTTTCCTCGAGGATGTTTAGAATAGTCAGTGATCTCGTAGTTATTTTCTTTCGATTTTTCATAATAAGATAAAAGGGAGTTGTAATCAGATCCCCATGATGCAGTTGAAGATCTAATGTTAACAATAGGATCATCTTTAGATTGCATTAGGTCATAACGTACGTCGAGAATTTTACCTTCTAGATTAGTAGTGCAGGTTCCTATGGCTATAACAGGGAATACATTCATGCGGGCATTATAAGTACTAGAAAGTAGTAATGGTATTTTTTGATATTTCTTTTATTAATTTTTAGAGAAATAGTTCAATGTTTTATTGATAGAGGAGGCTGCTTGCTTAACAGTCTCAACGTCATGAACAATCGCAACTCTAATAAATCCAGAGCCGGGGTTTTGACCTTTATTTTCTACGCCCAAGAAAGATCCTGGTAAAACCGATATGTTGTGTTCTTCGTAGAGTTGCTTTGTAAAGGTCAGGTCATCGACTGGTAACTTTATCCATAAATAGAAACCTCCTTTTGGTCTTTCTACATTAAATTTTGAATCAATTTGATCGAGGGCTATTGCATATTTTTCATCATAGTTTTTTCTATTATCTTTAACATGTAAGTCGTTAGACCAGGCCCAAGTGCTTGCTTTTTGTGCGGGCACTGAGAGAGTTGCACCGTGATATGTTCGGTATAAAAGAAGTGTTTTAATTATTTTCTCGTTTGCGGTCACAAAACCAGATCTTAAGCCTGCCAAGTTTGAACGTTTTGATAAGCTGTGGAAAACAACACCTCTCGAGCTTGGGTCAGTTAAGTCACAACATTCTATTAATCCAACGGGAGCCTCTCCTGCTGAAGGGTACAAGTCTATATAACATTCATCTGAACATACGAGAAAATCAAATTTCTCAGCTAGTTCTAATATTTCTAGATATTCCTCTCTGCTCATGGTGTATCCGGTAGGGTTAGAGGGAGAGCACAAGATCAGTAGTTGACAATTTAACCAGGTTTGCTCTGAAACTGATCCAAAGTCGGGCTTAAAGTTATCTTCTGCTGAAGAATTTACATAATAAGGTTTTCCCCCGGCAAGATGAGTTGCTCCCTCGTATATCTTATAAAAAGGATTGGGCATGACTACCGTTGGATGCTCTTTCGATAAATCTAAGGTTGCCTGTATAAATGAAAAGATACCTTCCCTAGTACCACTCACGGGCAGTGTGTTTTTATCTGGATTAACAGGGGCAATGAGGTCAAATCTTCTCATTAGCCAGCTAGCATAAGATTTCCTTAGTTCTAAAGTTCCTTTGGTACTAGGATATTGAGATAGCAAATCCCTATGCTCGTTTAATATATCTAAAGCTTCTTCTGGAGGTTTATTTTTTGGCTCTCCTATTGATAAATTAAAAGATAAATCTTTTTTTGGTTTTATTCCTTTTAATAATTCATTTAAATGAAAAAAAGGATATTCAGTGAGTGTTTTTAGTTTATGGTTCAAGATAATTAAATTTTAAGTGATTCTTTTAAATCAGTTATTAACTGATTCAATTCTTTCTTTTTTAGAAAAGGGGTATCTTCCACTGAAGATATACAAAAGCTATCTTCGGCTCTTTCTCCGTATGTAGAAATCCTAGCTTTTTTTATTACAGCGTTATGTGATACAAATACTCTACTTACATTAGCTAAGATACCAGGTCTGTCTTTAGTTCTTAAGTCTATCTGTGTCCATCTATTAGTCATATCATGCTTAACATTAATGGAAGTTTTTAGATTGAAGTGTTTTAAATGCGTAGGAAGGCGTTTCTTTACTAACTTTGGAATTAAATCTTCTTGATCAAGAGACTCGGATAACTTGGTTATAATTTTTACTGCTTTTTCAGTTCTCTCTGAAATAGCACTTCCATTTTTATCAGAAATTTTTAAGCAATCAAAGCAGTAACCATTTTTCATTCCAAATATTTTTGCTTCTAAAAAATTAATGTCTTCGGAATCTAAAATACCAATAGTTGCTGCGAAAACATTTGGTCTATCTTTTGTATGTATTATTAGAGTTGTTGTTCCATTCTTGTCCTTAAATAGCTTAACCTTAGTGGAATCTTTTCCCTTGAGAAGGATGAGGGCGTGATCTACAAGTTCTTCGGCTTCAAAACTTTCAAAATAATTAGAATAAAAATTATCCCAGAGAGTATTTAATTCACTCTCAGCTATCTTTTGATTTTGTAAAATAGTTTGTTTTGCTAGTTTTAAATTTGTTAATTTACTTTTTTCGGCATCCTGGTTTAGGAAATTAGTTGTTTTTGTATACAGATCACCTAGGAGAGAAGCATTCCATGAATTCCACAGATTAGGGTTCGTAGCACTTACATCTGCTACTGTTAAACAATATAGATAGTCTAAGTTTTTTTGACTTTGAACTACTTCAGCAAAATTTCTTATCGTTGAAGGATCTGATAGATCTTCTTTTTGTGATCTTTTTGACATCATTAAATGGTTTATAACAAGCCATTCTATTAGTTTTCTATCTACGTCATTAAAGTTATGATTTTTACAGAACCTTCTAACGATTGCAGTACCCAAGGTGGAGTGATCTTTTCCTCTTCCCTTGCCAATGTCATGATAAAGTCCTGCGATATATAAGATTTCGATTTTAGGTAAGGTATGGATTATCTTTGATGCTAGAGGGAATAATTCTTGAGAAGTTCCTAAAAGCATCCTTCGCATATTTCTAAGCACTTGAAGGGTATGAGCATCAACAGTGTAGATATGGAAAAGGTCATACTGCATTTGACCGGTGATTCTTCCAAATTCAGGCAGATATCTGCCTAGAATGCCAAGCTCTTTCATATTCTCTAATTGAGTAACCATAAGCCTCTTGGACTTTATGAGTTTTAAAAAAAGATTTATGTTTTTTTTCTTTTTTCTGAATTCAGCGTCAATAAGGTCTCTGTCTTCTTTTAAGAAACGTAGTGTCTGAGATTCTATCCCTTCAAGTTCTGGGTGCTCCGTTAATTTTACAAATAAATCAAGAAGAAGTGATGAATTTTTTTTAAACCCATTGGAATGCTGTAAGCCTATAAGATTATTTTTTTGATAGAAATTATTATCAATTCTCTTCTTTTTATTAGATTTTGCTTTGAAAAGATTTTCTTTGAAAGATTGAATAACCGTAGAGTTTATTTCTGATATGGTTAGAGCTGATCGATAATACCTATGCATTAGCTTCTCGGCTGCTGCATTGGGGTTAGTTATTGTAGGAAAGAGTTTTTTTGCAATAGCAATCTGATATTCAAATAACAACCTATCCTCTTCTCTATTTGCTTTTAAGTGAAGAAGGTACCTTATAGTCCATAACCAATATTTAGCTTTTTTTAATTCATTTCTTTCAAAAGCAGTAATAATATTGGATAAGTCAAAACTTTCTGTTTGTAAATTTCTAGAATAATTTAGCAGTAACCAGTTAATCGTATGAATATCTCTCAAGCCTCCAGGTGAAGACTTTATATCCGGCTCTAAATTGTATTCAGTATTATAAAATTTAGTATGGCGTTCAATTTGTTCATCATGCTTAGCTTTAAAGAATTTTTTATTAGGCCAGAGAGCTTTTATTTTTAGCAGCTTAAAGAGCTCTAATTCCATATCTTTGTCACCTGATATCAATCTAGATTCAAGCATATTAGTCATTGTTCTTATATCTAACCTAGCTTGAGCCTTCGAATCATTTAATGTTCTGACACTATGGCCAACATCAAAACCTATATCCCACAATAGGCTTATAAATTTTGTTACGGCAAGTTGTTCTTGTTTAGAAAGGGTCTTTTTACTAAGAATTAGTAGATCAATATCTGAAAAAGGATGTAACTCGCCCCTTCCATATCCTCCTACAGAGAATAAACCTAAACCATTAACTTTTGTTAAGTCTAGATTTAGCCATATTTCTTGTAAGATTAAGTCTGAAAGGTTTGATTTCATTTCTAAAAAATGACCGATGCCTTTAACTTGTCTTCCGCGCTCTCGCGTTAGCCAACTTTCAAATTGGTTGTGTAACTTTATATCATTCTCTTTTTTTAGCAGAGAGAAGGTTTCATTCATTTAGATTAGAGGTAATTAGAAGTTTTCTTCCTTCCTTCTTGTTAAGACTTCACAGCCTATTTCTGTAACTGCCAAGGTATGTTCCCACTGGGCTGAATTTCTTCCATCTTGTGTTTCGACGGTCCACCCATCAGGAAGAATTTTAGTGTACTTTGTGCCTAAATTTATCATCGGCTCTATGGTAAAGCACATACCTTGTTTTATTTCTAAGCCGGTACCAGGCTGGCCATAGTGTAATATTTGAGGTTTGTCATGATAAATCTTACCTATTCCATGGCCGCAATATTCTTCAACTACAGAGTAATGATTTTTTTTGGCATGGGTTTGAATGGCATTGCCAATATCACCTAAAAATGCGCCGGGCTTAACAACATCAATGGCTCTATAAAGACATTCTTGTGTAACCTTCACTAATCTTTCATTATGAGGTTTTGATTTTCCAACTGTAAACATCTTCGAAGTGTCTCCGTGCCACCCATCCTTTAAGACTGTTACGTCAATATTAATAATATCGTCGTGTTTAAGAATCTTGTTTTTACTAGGAATACCATGGCATATGACTTGGTTAACACTAGCGCAAACCGTCTTCTCATACCCTTTATAGCCAATGTTTGCCGGGATAGCATTTTGAGCATTCACAATATAATCATGACATTTTTTATCTAATTCTTCAGTTGAGACTCCAGGCAGCACAAACGGGGTTATCATCTCTAAAACTTTTGCTGCAAGCTGTCCGGCAATTCTCATGCCATTAATCTCTTCCTCTGTTTTTATCATTTTATAAATTTTATGCTAAATACCATTCTTTTAAATGGACATCACCCCATAGATTTATTATAGTGCGGTTTTAATGCCAAATGGCTTTAAAAAATACAAATACGAATTTCAGATTTTCTTCTGGTTCGTTTTTTTTTCGTCTATTTTACGCTCCTGTCTAGCCAATGAAATCTGAATCTAAAGCGATTCTGGCATTAGCCGATGGAACCATTTTCCATGGTACAAGTATTGGAGCAGAAGGAAAAACTAACGGCGAAATAGTTTTTAATACTGCCATGACGGGTTATGAAGAAATTCTAACTGATCCTTCTTACAAGAACCAGATTGTGACATTAACCTATCCTCATATTGGTAATACAGGAGTAAATTCTGAAGATATTGAATCTGATAAAATTTGGTGCTCGGGTCTTGTTATTCGGGATTATCCTCGCAAATCAAGTAATTGGAGAAAAGAGCAGGAACTAAAAGAATTTTTAGTTTCAAGAAATACAGTAGCGATAGCCGATATAGATACTAGAAAATTAACAAGATTAATAAGAAAAAATGGGGCTCAGTCGGCGGCTATAGTTGCTGACTCTAAGATTGATCCTAGCGCAGCAATCAATTTAGCAAATAATTTTGTAGGACTAGGAGGGCAAGACCTTGCTCAAGAAGTAACAACCGAAAACAGCTATACATGGAATGAAGGAAGCTGGCTTGGCAGTTCTGTAAATAAAATATTTAAGGTAGTAGTGCTTGATTTTGGAGTTAAGAAAAATATTCTTAGGTTGTTAGTCGATCAAGGATGTGAAGTACAGGTTGTTCCGGCTAAGACTAGCTTTGAAGAAATTGTATCTTTAAATCCAGATGGTTTATTTTTGTCAAATGGACCAGGCGATCCAGAGCCATGTGACTATGCTATAAATACAATTAGAAATATTGCAGAATCGAAATTACCGATATTCGGTATTTGCCTAGGGCACCAATTATTAGCTTTAGCGTTTGGAGCTAGAACTGAAAAGATGAAATTTGGTCACCATGGAGCAAATCATCCTGTTCAGGATTTATTAACCAGTCGTGTCTTTATAACAAGTCAAAATCATGGTTTTACGGTTAACGAAAAAAGCCTTACCAGTTCTCTTTTAGTAACCCATAGATCTCTATTTGATGGAACAGTACAAGGAATTGAGCACCAAGACCTTCCTGCTTTTAGTTTTCAAGGTCACCCTGAAGCTAGTCCAGGTCCTCACGACCTAATCTATCTTTTTAAAAAGTTTATTAAAAATATGGAATTAAAGAATGCCTAAAAGGACGGATATAGAGTCCATATTGATTATTGGGGCCGGTCCTATAGTTATAGGGCAGGCCTGTGAATTTGATTATTCAGGGGCTCAGGCCTGTAAAGCCCTTAAGGAGGATGGTTATAGGGTTATCTTAATAAACTCTAATCCTGCAACAATTATGACTGACCCTTCGATGGCTGATTCTACTTACATTGAACCGATACACTGGGAAACAATTGAGAAGATTATTAAGAAAGAGAAACCGGATGCCTTACTTCCTACTATGGGAGGACAGACGGCCTTAAATGCAGCTCTAGATTTAGATAGCAGGGGTATTTTAGAAAAATATAATGTTCAGATGATCGGTGCCTCGAAAGAAGCCATAGATAAAGCAGAAGATAGAGATCTTTTCGCCAAAGCGATGAGAAAAATAGGCTTAAATGTACCTCAGGCGGAATTAGCGCACGATGTTAATCAGGCATATGAAATTCTAGATAGGATTGGTTTTCCATGTGTATTGAGACCGAATTTTACAATGGGAGGTTCTGGTGGAGGTATTGCTTACAATAAAGAAGAGTTTTTAGAAATTTGTCTAAGGGGTTTTGATTTGTCTCCAACGTCAGAAATATTTATAGATAAATATCTTGGGGGCTGGAAAGAGTATGAAATGGAGGTTGTTCGAGACAAAAATGATAATTGTATTATTGTCTGTAGTATCGAAAATATTGATCCAATGGGAATCCATACAGGGGATTCAATAACTGTTGCGCCCGCCCAAACTCTAACTGATAAGGAATATCAGCGCATGCGAAATGCTTCTATTGATATTTTAAGAGAAGTTGGTGTAGAGACAGGAGGTTCCAATGTTCAGTTTACAGTTAATCCTGAAGACGGAGAAATGTTGGTTATTGAAATGAATCCTAGAGTTTCAAGGTCATCGGCTTTGGCATCAAAAGCTACAGGTTTCCCGATAGCTAAAGTAGCAGCAAAACTAGCTGTTGGATATACCCTTGATGAACTTAAGAATGATATAACTGGAGGAGTTATCCCAGCTTCTTTTGAACCTTCAATTGATTATGTTGTAACAAAAATACCAAGATTTAATTTCGAAAAATTTCCTCAAGCTGAACCTGTTCTTTCTACCCAAATGAAATCTGTTGGAGAAGTCATGGCCATCGGAAGAACTTTTCAAGAATCATTGCAGAAAGCTATCAGGGGATTGGAGACAGGTAGAGACGGATTGGTTGAAATATATAACCCTTCTAAAGGAGGTATAGAGTCGCTAAAACAAGAAGTAGCTAAACCTAGTCCTGACAGGCTATGGTATTTAGCAGATGCCTTGAGAGCCGGTCTTAGTGAACAAGAAGTATTTAATTTATCTAAAATAGATCCATGGTTTATTTTTCAGATATCTGACCTGGTTGATGAAGAAAAAAAGATCCAAGAATTAACTTTAAATGATATCGATCAAGATAAGATGCTGTTTTTAAAGAAAAAAGGTTTCTCAGATTCTAGACTAGCAACTTTAATTCAAGTTGACGAGTTAAAGATAAGGCAGAAAAGAAAGCAACTTAATGTGC
>DQKS01000017.1 GCA_015660645.1 Gammaproteobacteria bacterium | reverse complement strand
TAGTTTTTAGCCTGGTGAGGATGTATTCCCGCTGTAGAAATAATTGAATCTGAATATTGGTTAGCTATAACAAGGGCTTTTTCACTTTCCAGTAGATCAGAGCCTGTTATTGAGATTCGCTTAACACCGTTTTTTTTTGCGGTATCTATAATATTATCAAGATCAGTAGTAAACGAGGGATGGGTGAGGTTGGCACCAATATCAAAATATTTTTCTTGTAAATAATTACTCATTTTAGGATGGGTATTATATGGTAGATTTACGCAAAGTTTTTCATGGAGAATATAAATGTCAGGACCATTAGAAGGTTATAAAGTATTAGAGTTAACTTCAACTGTCTCAGGCCCCTTTGCTAGCATGATGTTAGCTGATCAAGGAGCAGAGGTTACTAAAGTAGAACCTCCAGGAATAGGAGATCTAGCTAGATTTATGGGGACAACCAAGACAGGGATAGGTGCAATGTTCACTGTTTTGAATAGAAACAAGAAATGCATTTGTTTAGATTTTAAAAACCCAGAAGACTTTGAAGTGCTTACGAAACTCATACAAGAGACAGATGTTCTTGTTGAAAATTACCGACCAGGAATAGTAAAAAAACTAGGTATTGATTATGATTCCGCCGTTAAGATCAATCCTGAAATTATATATTGTTCTATCTCTGGATACGGCCAGTCTGGGCCATATAAAGAAAGAAAGGTTTATGACCCCTTAATTCAAGCAACAGCGGGAACAGCTGCAGCCCAAAGTTCAAGTGATCCTGAATTCTTCAGAACAATAGTTTTTGATAAAGTTACTGCCTTAACTGCTGCGCAAACTATAACAAGTGCTCTTTTACAAAAGGAAAGGATAGGCAAAGGTCAATATATTCCAATATCCATGATGGATTCTGCTTTGTATTATTCTTGGCCGGACATGATGATGAATCAAACCTTCCTCGAAGGTGGAGAATCTATTGGTGAGTTGGCTGATTATTTCTCAGTTTACAAGACGAAAGACGGGTTTATTACTATTATTTTAGCTGCGAGTGATGAGGTTTTTAATCCATTTTGCGAGTACTTTAATGCTGATCTTCATAAAGATAAGAAGTTCTCTAATGCTGCAGCCAGAGTTAAAAATAAGGACGATCTTACTTCAGAAATAAATAAGATTACTCAGGAATACAATACTAAAGAGTTAATAGACCTTATGGATCTTCATGGAATTCCAGCCTCTGTAGTGAATCAACTAGACGATATATACAAGGATCCTCAAGTAATTGAACAAGGATCTTTGGTTGAAGTTGAGCATCCCATAACAGGAACAATGAGAATGCCTAGGCCTCCTTTTAAATTTCTTAATCAAGATAAATTTCCAAAAAAACAAGCAACAATTTTAGGAGCAGACACTAGAGAAGTTTTGGAGAGTTTGGGGGTAGAAAATGAACATATACTGAGAATAGAAGACAGAGAAGAGCAAAATAGAAAACTTCTTGCTAGTTTCAACTTAGACCAAGTTAAATAACAACAGATAACGTGACATAATATGATTATTAAAAGATTAAAAGGGACTTAGGAAAGTATGATTAAAAAAATATTATTTTTCTTGCTATCAATTTTGCTAACTAGCTTTTTAGTTGGCGCTCAAACAACTATTTTAAATCTAATGTGGCTTTCGAGCCTTGAAATGCCTGTAACTTTAATGGTTTACATCTCTAGTATTTTTCAGGATTTCTACATGCTGAGTCTTTCTCCTGTAGTTGGGATGTTGCCTATTTCAATTCCACCCCTTCTGCCAACCTTAATTTTTTTAGGTTTCCTTATAAGCTTCTTTGTCACTTGGCTAGCTCTTAAGTGGGTAAAAATAGAAAAAAAATACGCTTATGGTATTGCAGGAGCTGTAGCACTATTCTTTATAGTTTACTTGATGCCAGTTGTTTTCTTCGGGGTTGATATGCTGGCCGGAGCTAGGACACCATTGGGAAAACTGAGTTTAATCATTTGTGGGTACGTAGGGGGTCATTTTATGGGGTCTAAATTAAATAAAATTGAATTATGAAAATACTAAAACAAATAAGCTTAATAACAATTACATATTTTCTGTGTTTTAGTCTCTTTGCTAATAACCATGAAGAATCTTATAAATTAGAAGTCGTTGCTGAAGATCTTAGCTTCCCATGGGGAATAGCATTTATTTCTAATGAGGAAATTTTAATAACAGAAAAGACAGGTGAATTGAGATTAATCAGTCAAGGCGTGCTTCTTCCAGAACCTATAAGCGGTGTCCCTGAAAGCTTGTTTCGGGGCCAAGGTGGTTTGGAAGGTATCGTTCTGCACCCTAACTTTAAAGACAATCAATACATTTATCTTTCGTTCTCAGAGACAGATCAGAACAACAAAAAATTGAATACTCTTCGAGTGATAAGAGGAAAGTTGGAAGGAACTTCTTTAACTGAAGTTGAAACAATTTTTAGAGCAAGCCCTTCGAGAAAAACAGCAAATCATTACGGTGCTAAGATGGTTTTTTTAAAAGATGGCACGCTTCTAATTACGTCTGGAGATGGATTTAATTACAGGGAAGAAGCACAAAAATTGGATAATCATTTTGGAAAAATAATAAGAGTAAATGATGATGGCACAATTCCTCAAGACAACCCTTTTATTGAAACTCCTGGAGCAAAGCCTGAAATTTGGTCCTATGGTCATAGAAATTTACAGGGAATTGTTACTAATTTAGATGGTTCTGTGATCTATGAGCACGAGCATGGTCCGAGAGGCGGAGACGAATTAAATATTATTGAGAAAGGCAAAAACTACGGGTGGCCTGCTATTACATATGGAATTGATTACAGCGGTGCTCTTGTTTCTCCATTTAAAGAAAAAGAAGGCATGGAACAACCTATAAAATATTGGGTGCCTTCAATAGCTCCATCAGGAATGACTTTTTATAACGGAGACTTATTTCCTGACTGGAAAGGAAGTTTATTTATTTCAGCCCTGGTACCAGGAGATGTTAGAAGATTAGATTTAGAAGGTACCAACGTTGTTTCTGAAGAGGTCCTTTTTAATAAAATAGGAAGAATAAGAAATATTGTTACAGCCCCAGACGGAAGTTTGGTTATGGTGACAGATTCAAACAAAGGGAAACTTTACCGAGTTACCCCTAAATAATAAGGAGAAAATTATGATTGCAAGAGTGATATCAGGATTGATAGGTTTGTTTATGCTGTACTCAGCTTTAGGTTGGATTTTAGACCCGACTACCGCCGCCGCCGGCTTGGCAATGGTTCTAGTTGAAGGACCTGGAGAAAGCACTTTAGGTATGAATACCCAAATAGGAGACTTCACTTCTTTCTTTTTTACTGCCGGCTTGATGGCTTGTATAGGTGCTTACAGAAATGAACATGTTTGGCTTTATGCAACTATAAGTTTGCTAGGATCTGCAGCTCTTTTTAGGTCTTATGCTGGCCTAGTTCATGGTGCAGACTATTTAATGCCAGCAATTGTGGCTGAAGTTATTATGGCAGCGCTTTTATTATTGAGTGTCTATTTAATGAAAAAAGCTGATTCTTAATTTTAAAGCATGGATTCATTAAATGGATATCCTAGATTTCTAAATGATACAGCTGTAACTAGACAAGACGAATTTACGTATTTAGGTGAAGTAACTGATGCATGGAGTATTGGCGGAGTAGCTAATGGCGGTTACTCTATGGCTATAGCTGCAAGAGCCTTATCAGACTGTCTTGAACACAAAGATCCATTGTCAATAACCGGTCATTACCTTTCTAGAGCTGAGCCCGGTCCTGTAACCTTAAAAATAGAAAAGCTAAGTGAAGGAAGAAGTATAACTACAGCAGTTGTAAGATTTATACAAAGCGGAAAAGAGCGAATACGTTTTACTGCTAGCTTTACAGACTTTTTGAAGTCTTCTGGTGATACCTTATATGAAAGAGAGCCGTTAAAGTTTCCACCCATCTCAGAATGTATAAAAATGCCTTATATAGAAGGTTTTACCCCGATACTTGAGAAACAAATAGATAGAAAGTTTACCCCAACATCCGATTGGTGGAATGAAGATAGAAATAGAGACAGGGCTTCTTTAGATGCTTATTATTCTTGGCCTGCAGGAGAACAAATAGATTTATTTAGTCTTGTTTTCTTTCTAGATACTATGACTCCACCTGTATTTAATAGACTGGGTGCAAGAGGATGGGTTCCTTCCATTGAGCTTACTATTCACTTGAGGGCAAAACCTGTTCCAGGACCAGTTTTAATGCGAGGTAAAACTGACTTTGTTACTTCAGGTTTTTTAGGAGAAGATGATGAAATATGGGATGCAGGTGGAAATATAGTAGCTGAAGCTAGACAAATGGCTAAATTAAGAATGCCTAAAAAGTAGAATACGATATCGACTAACTATGTGACTATGATAAAGTCACGCACTGATTTTTAATAATAGGATTATTTATGAAATTTAAAGGGACTAAAGACTATATATCAACAGATGATTTAAGCATGGCAGTTAATGCTGCCATAGAATTAGAAAAACCTCTATTGATTAAAGGTGAACCAGGAACTGGTAAGACTATGCTTGCGGAAGAAGTTGCTTCTGCTCTTGATATGGAGCTAATAACATGGGATATAAAATCAACAACTAAAGCCAGACAAGGTCTTTACGAGTATGACGCCGTAACTAGGTTACGGGATTCTCAATTGGGAGATGAGAGAGTTGAAGATATATCTAATTACATTCAAAAAGGGAAAATGTGGGAGGCTTTTACTTCAGAAGAAAGAGTTGTTCTTCTTATCGATGAGATAGACAAAGCTGATATAGAGTTTCCAAATGACTTGCTGCAAGAAATTGACCGTATGGAGTTTTTTGTATATGAAACTAAAAAAACAGTAAAAGCAATTCATAGGCCTGTAGTTATTATTACCAGCAATAACGAGAAAGAACTTCCAGATGCTTTTTTAAGAAGATGTTTTTTTCATTACATTAACTTCCCTGATAGAAAAACCATGGAACAGATTATTAAAGTACATCATCCTAAAGTTAAAAAGGCTTTGGTTAAGGAGGCTCTAGAAATTTTCTTTGATATTAGAAAAGTGCCTGGCATGAAGAAAAAACCTTCTACCTCAGAAGTAATAGATTGGTTAAAACTATTAATGGCAGATGATATACCTGATGAAATTTTTAAAAATAGAGATCCTTCAAAAGCAATACCTCCTCTTTATGGTGCACTCATCAAGAATGAGCAAGATGTTCAATTATTAGAAAGATTAGCCTTTATGGCCAGAAGGGAAGGTAATTCTGGTTAACAAGAATGTTTATTTCTCTTTTTAACACCCTAAGGTCTACTGGAGTTCCTTGCTCGCTAAGGGAGCTTCTTGACCTGATAGCTGCGATGGAAAAGAATTTAGTTTTTGCTGACATGGACAAATTCTATTTTTTAAGCCGAGCTATTCTTGTTAAAGATGAAAAACACTACGATAAATTTGATCGTGCCTTTGATATTTATTTTAAAGGCATTGAAAGTCTTGATGATATTTTAGAAATGTTAATACCGGAGGAGTGGCTAAAAGCAGAATTTGAAAAATATTTAACCGAAGAAGAATTAGCAAAAATTAAAAGTTTAGGCGGGCTAGAAAAATTACTAGAAGAATTTAAAAAACGTCTTGAGGAACAAGATGAAAAGCACGAAGGTGGCAATAAATGGGTAGGCACAGAAGGAACCTCTCCTTTTGGAAATTCTGGAGATAACCCTGAAGGTATACGAGTTGGCGGTCAAGGTGGTAAAGGAAAAGCTGTCAAAGTATGGGAGGCTAGAGATTTTAAGAACCTTGATGACAATGTTGAACTTGGAACTAGAAATATGAAAGTAGCCTTAAGAAGATTAAGAAAACTCATAAGAGATAGCGCCCAAGAAGAATTTGACTTGGATGGGACTATAAATGAAACAGCGAGAAAAGCAGGCATGCTTGATGTTATGTTTAGGCCTGAAAAAAGGAATGCAGTTAAAGTATTGGCTCTCTTCGATGTGGGCGGATCTATGGACCCTCACATAAGGGTATGTGAAGAATTATTCTCGGCATGTAAAACAGAATTTAAGAATTTAGAGTATTTTTACTTTCACAACTTTGTCTACGAAACTGTTTGGAAGGACAACAGAAGAAGACAGAATGAAAGAATGTTAACGGAAGATATTATTCACAAGTATTCAGCAGACTATAAGATTATTTTTGTTGGCGATGCAACAATGGCACCTTATGAAATTACAAACCCCGGAGGAAGTATAGAACATTGGAATGAAGACTCTGGAGCTTTATGGATGAAACGCTTGGTAGATGTATACGAAAAAGTTATTTGGCTAAATCCTGTGCCTAAAGAGCATTGGGAATACAGTTCTTCCGTTGAACTTACTCGATCTTTAATTGAAGACAACATGTTCCCTTTAACCATAAGAGGCTTAGAGGAAAGTATGGCCTTTTTGAGTAAATAAGATATTTTATTGATGTCAGCTCTTTTAATTAAGAACTTAAAGAAAGTTTATCAAGGCGGCCTTGAAGCACTAAAAGGAATTGACTTGGAAGTTGAAAAGGGCGATTTCTTTGCCCTACTTGGTCCCAATGGTGCTGGAAAATCAACGACAATTGGAATCATTAGCTCTTTAGTTACTAAATCTTCAGGAAAAGTAGAAATTCTAGGAATTGATATAGATGATAACCATTCTTTAGCTAAGAAAAAGTTAGGTGTGGTAGGTCAGGAAGTAAACTTTAATCAGTTTGAGAAAGTAGGGGATATTATTAGAAATCAAGCAGGTTACTATGGTTTAAGCTTTAAAGAAGCAAGAGAAAACACCAAGTTCTACATGAAAAAGCTAGATATTTGGGATAAACGTAACGAGCAGGCACGTAAGTTATCGGGGGGTATGAAAAGAAGAATAATGGTAGCCAAAGCTCTAGTAAACAAACCTGAGCTTTTAATACTAGACGAGCCAACTGCAGGTGTTGATATTGAATTAAGAAGGTCTCTTTGGGATTTCCTTACGGAAATTAATCATTCTGGTACCAGTATTATTTTAACTACTCATTATTTAGAAGAGGCTGAAAGACTTTGTAGAAATATAGCGATCATAGATAATGGTGAAATTGTAGAGAACACAAGCATGCAAGAACTACTTACAAGACTTGAAGTAGAAACTTTTGTATTTGATTTAGAAGAAGATATAAACAGTCTTCCGAGCATAGCCGATTATGAGTTAAAAATAGAAAACCCAAGAAAAATTAGTGTAACCATTAAGAAAGGACAGGGGTTAAATGAAATATTTTCTCTTTTGAGTAACTCAGGAATAAAAATAGCTAGTATGAGGAATGAAACTGGAAGGCTTGAAGAGCTATTCTTGGGGCTTGTTGAGCCAACAATTAAAGAGACTGAGCATGGATATCACTGAACAATTACGAGCGTTGGCTACAATTATTCGTAAAGAGGTCCATAGATTCCTTCGAATATGGATGCAGACGCTCATACCGCCTGCAATTATGATCATGCTGTACTTCGTAATATTTGGTGAGATTATTGGATCAAGAATAGGAAAAATGGGCGACTTTGATTACATGCAGTTCATGGTCCCGGGTTTAATTATGATGTCTGTGATCAGCAACTCGTACTCCAATGTAGTTTCATCATTCTTTGGCCAAAAATTTTCGAGAAGTGTTGAGGAGCTTCTAATTACACCACTTCCAAACTATATAATCTTAATAGGTTGGGTGTTCGGAGGAGTAGCAAGAGGTTTGATGGTTGGTGCTATTGTCACAGTGGTTTCATTGTTTTTTTCGGAATTAACTGTGGTTAATTGGCCGTTAGCTATTTTTGTAGTATTTCTTACTTCAGT
Source organism: Gammaproteobacteria bacterium (assembly GCA_015660645.1). Lineage (GTDB taxonomy): Bacteria > Pseudomonadota > Gammaproteobacteria > Magnimaribacterales > Magnimaribacteraceae > CAJJAM01. The sequence goes on along the minus strand of DQKS01000017.1, from coordinate 6,056 downwards.
TTTATTTTCCTTAGGTGGTTTTTTAAATGCTTTATTTGCTGAATCTTTTGACGATATTTCAATTATTCCTACCTTTGTTCTTCAGCCTCTTATCTATTTAGGTGGAGTTTTCTATTCGATAACTTTATTAGGGGAACCTTTTAAAACAATTTCTTTGGCTAACCCAATTCTTTATATGGTTAATTCTTTTCGGCAGGCAATATTGGGAGTCTCAGACTTAGCTTCCCTAGGAATTTCTTTAAATGTTGCAATTGGAATGATCTTATTTTTTATTGCACTTTTCTCTTCAATTGCACTTTGGCTTTTAAACACTGGTAAAGGTATTAGATCTTAATGAATGAACTGCCATTAGGTAAACCTTCTGATTACCCCAAGTCTTATGATCCTAATTTGTTGATATCTATCAATAGATTTGATATTAGAAAACAAACAGGACTTGATACCTTATTAACAAATATGCATGGAATTGATGCTTGGACTTCCTATGAACTTTCATGGTTAGATTTAAATTCTATTCCAAAGAACGAGATTCTATATTTGACTTATGACTCTTCTTCTAAAAAATTTATAGAATCAAAATCTCTAAAGCTTTACCTAAACTCCTTAAATAACTGTAAATTTATAAATAAAGAAGATTTATTAAAAACCTTACAAGAAGATATTGGTAGTTGTATTCAGAGTAATATTACGATTGAAATATTACCAACTCCTAAATCAATAGAAGATTCAAGTCTTTGCATTGATGACTCTATCGTTCAATCAGTAAGTAAAAAAGTTAATTCTTTAGTTTTACAAACAAAAGAAATGACCTTGGAAGAAAACCTCTCTTCTCGTTTATTTAGAAGCTTATGTCCAATTACTTCTCAACCAGATTGGGCAACTATAACTATTTATTACAAAGGTCCTCAAATTGTTCATGAAACATTATTAAGTTATTTATTGTCGTACAGGAATCATCAAGGATTTCATGAAGATTGCGTAGAAAGAATATTTTCTGATATTTTAAAAAGATGCTTCCCAGAATCTCTGACTGTAAGAGCTAATTTTTTAAGAAGAGGGGGTATAGAGATAAACCCTATTCGATCGACAAGCATCGAGTTCGAAAAGGAAATATTTAGGAGCGACAGGCAATGACACAGGTTAATTCTGATCGAATAAAGGAACTGGAGACTAGATCTATTTTTCAAGAAGACGCTATAGAACGTCTAAGTGATGAAGTTAGATTGCAGCAAATAGAAATAATAAAACTTAAAGATGATCTTGAGCAACTAATGGATATTTTGAAGGAATCCTCATCAAATAACACTAAGACTAGTGAGAAACCTCCTCATTACTAGGTTGTAATAGATATAGAGTTATAATTGCTTTTTTATTTCAAAATTAATAATTGGAGAGATGGCAGAGTGGTCGATCGCGCACGCTTGGAAAGTGTGTAAGGTGTCAAAGCCTTCGAGGGTTCGAATCCCTCTCTCTCCGCCATATAAGTCTTCAAATCTCATAAAGACAATTAATAACTCTTTCCATTAATATGGTTTAATCTAGATTATAAATTTAGGGAGAATTATGAATAAAGTTATTGCTAGTGATAAAAAAGATATGGGTTTAATTGAATGTGTTAACTCGTTGAATAAACTATTAAAATTGAGGGCCGTACCAATTGGAATGAAACTATTTTCAACAAAAGAAGAAATGGAAGAAGTTGAAAAAATTCGAAGACCAAAAGGGGTTTTTACCACCGATCAAATAGTAGGACAGGCTTGTAGAAATGGTTGGACGGTAGGCATAACAGCGGAAGATTTAGTTGGGGCTCAGTGCAGCACAGTTATAGGACTCCATCCTAGAAGTGAAGAATGGTTATCTGGTAAACAAATGGCAGGAGTCTGGTTTGAAACAGAAGAAGAATCTTCCGAACACCAGAAAGCAATGGATGTTGTTCCCTTTGGTGAATACGAGGCGATGGTGGTTAGTCCTCTCTCTAGCGGACGTTTGGATCCGCCTGATATATGTTTAATTTATGCCACTCCAGCGCAAATGATTTTATTTATTAATGGACTCCAGTGGTCAGGTTATAAAAAACTAGAATGGGGGTGCGTTGGAGAGTCTGCTTGTGCTGATTCTTGGGGAAGGGCACTTAAGACAGGAGAGCCTAGCCTTTCAATACCTTGCTTTGCAGAGAGACGTTATGGCGGTGTAATGGAAGATGAACTATTAATGGCAATTCCGCCACAATTTTTACCCAAAGTGATTGAAGGTTTGGAGCGTCTTTCTAGGAATGGCTTAAGATATCCTATTGCCCCATATGGCATTAATAATGATGCGAAGGCAGGCATGGGAGTTAGTTATTAACTTCTTGATTTAATCCATTACAATGGCGCCCTCAAAAATGATAATTTAATTTAGTCTTTATTAATGACCATGCAATTAGACCTTGGATGGGAGGAATGGGTAAGCCTCCCAGCTATAAATTTACCCGCCATAAAGGCAAAGATTGATACAGGTGCTCACACCTCTGTTCTGCATGCTAAGCATATAGAAGCTTTTAAGGTTGGAAAAAAGAAGTATGTACGATTCGAGGTTTCGCCCTTGCCTGAGAAACCAAAACTTATTATTTCATGTTCAGCTCCTTTGATCGGCAGAAGAACCGTAACAAGCTCGAATGGTGAATCTGAGAAGAGATATTTTATTAAAACAAGTATCGAGATTTCAGGAGAGACTTGGCCGATAGAAATTTCTTTGACTGACAGAATTACTATGCAATATAGGATGTTGGTTGGTAGAACGGCTATAGGGACTGAGATGACAGTTCATGCTACTGAAAGTTTTTTGAATGGGCAGCCATCTAAAAACCCTTACACGAGTAAGAGAAAGGCTAAACTACGCTCTAGACGAGCGTTACGCATTGCCTTATTAACAAGGGAACCTAACAATTACACTTCGAAGAGAATTGAAATAGCTGGTAGGCAAAGAGGTCATCAAGTTGAGGCTTTCAACTCGTCTAGGTGTTATTTAGATGTAGATACCCAAAAACCAGATATTTATTATGATGCCAGTCCGTTGCCTAAATACGATGTAGTCATACCGCGTATTGGAGCTTCTATTACTGCTTATGGGTTAGCTGTTACTAGACAATTTCAATTAACTGGAGCTTTACCGCTTAACGAACCTCAAGCAATAGCAAATTCGCGCGATAAACTCCTTGCCCATCAATTATTAGCCTCGGCAGGAATTAATATGCCTATAACTGGATTTGCATCATCGCCTAAGGATACAAATGGAGTTATCAATGCAGTTGGAACTATTCCCCTAATCATTAAGCTAATAGAATCTTCTCAAGGCAAGGGTGTTATTTTAGCTGAAACAAAAAAAGCAGCAGAGACTGTGATTGGAGCTTTTAGAGGGCTTAATGCTAATTTCCTTGTTCAAGAATATATTAAAGAGTCTAAAGGAGAAGACCTTCGTTGTTTGGTGATTGATGGAAAAGTTGTAGGTTCTATTATTAGATCCAATAAGGGTGGTGATTTTAGATCAAATTTACACCAAGGGGGTGTTGCTGAAAGCACGACTATAAGTCCTAAAGAAAGAGGGATTGCAATAAGAGCAGCTAAAGCAATTGGATTGTCCGTAGCTGGAGTGGATATACTTAGGAGCAACAGAGGTCCTTTGGTACTTGAAGTTAATAGTTCTCCTGGCATACAAGGTATAGAAAAAACATTAGGTCTTGATATAGCTGGAGAAATCATAGCTTATTGTGAAAGAAGGTTAGGTATAGGTAATTAAATTAAAAAATGAGAAAAATATGAAAAATCTTAATGGAAAAACATTATTTGTTTCAGGAGCAAGTAGAGGAATTGGTCTTGCAATAGCAAAGAGAGCTGCTCAAGATGGTGCCAATATAATTTTGGCAGCTAAAACAGCTGAACCCCATCCTAAATTACCAGGAACTATTTATACGGCTGCGAAAGAAATTATAGAGTGTGGTGGTAAAGCGTTGCCAATAGTTTGCGATATAAGAGATGAAGAACTAGTCAGACAGGCTGTAAACTCTGGAGTTGAAGAGTTCGGAGGTATTGATATTTGCATTAATAACGCCAGCGCAATACAGCTAACTAATACTCTCCAGACAGATATGAAGCGATATGATTTAATGCATCAAATTAATTCTAGAGGTACTTTTCTAGTCAGCAAAGCTTGCTTACCTCATCTACTGAAATCGGATAATCCTCATATCTTAAATCTATCACCACCACTTGATATGAATGCAAAATGGTTTGGGCCGCACGTTGCTTATACTATGGCTAAATATGGCATGAGTCTTTGTGTGTTAGGCATGGCTGAAGAATTTAAAGATCAAGGAGTTGCAGTAAATGCACTCTGGCCAAGAACAGCTATTGCAACAGCAGCAATTAAAAACGCACTTGGAGGAGAATCTGTGATGAGTATCTCTAGATTTCCAGAGATAATGGGCGATGCAGCTTATATAATTCTTACTAAGCCCTCTAAAGAATTTACGGGTAATTTTTGTATAGACGATACTTTGTTAGCAGAAAACGGAGTTACAGATTTTTCGATTTATGCAGAAGTTCCATTTAATCAATTAGCACCTGATTTTTTTGTACCAGAGGATAGCAAACCTCCAAAAGCCGCACAAGAAAGTTAAATACCAATGAAGACAATTGAAGAGATAAAAGAATTTAAATACAAAATAGATGAAATATGGTCAATTATTTCAGATATCTCCAGAAGCGATTGGGTTCCGGGAGTTAAAAATATTATTTTGGATGGAGATACTAGAATCTTTGAAATGGAAGGAATGGGAGACCTAGTAGAAAGGATTATTAGTTGTAATGATTTAAGTTATGAACTGAAATACAGTGCAATCAAAACTGCTGTGCCTATAAAACATCATTTAGCAATAATTAGACTGACTAAAGTAGGTGATAAGACAGTCTTTAACTGGTCCACTGAAATTGAACCAGAAGTTTTTGCTGACGCTATACAAGCAGGTATGAAAGAATCATTAAAGGGATTACAGCAAGTTTTAGATTCATAAAATTACTAGCTTTCAAGCTTAAATATATCAATTGTGAAAGGTAAATTTAACTGTTAAGGTAAATTTCTGCGCCTGGGGGGGTTATGCTAGTTTTAAGTAGAAGAGTTGATGAATCAATGTTCATTGGAGATGATATCAAAATAACTGTTTTGGATATAAGGGGAGGACAAGTACGTCTTGGCATAATTGCCCCTGAGTCTATAAAAGTTCACAGAGAAGAAGTTTATAATAGAATAAATAAGGACACTCAATCTTAATTTACGCAAAGACTAAATTTCTATATTCATAAAGGGTTATAATTCTCGAATAGGGGCTGTAGCTCATTTGGATAGAGTGTCTGGCTACGAACTAGAAGGTAGCAGGTTCGAATCCTGCCAGCCCCGCCATATACTTTTCTTACCAATTATCTACAATGAATTATTAGGTTAATTAAGGAGGATAGTATGCACCCAATAAAAAAATGGCATGAGCTTATTGAAACTGGTAATAAAGAAATTTACGACGAAATTCTTGCTGATGACGTAGTCTTCTACTCTCCCGTGGTTCACACTCCTCAAAAAGGAAAAGAAATAACTAAGATTTATTTATCTGCAGCAGGGAATGTTTTTGGAGATAGTAAAAAAGAAAGTGCACCCAAAGATTCTTTCTCAAACTTTAAATATACAAAAGAAATAATTGGAGAAAATAACGCTTGTTTAGAATTTGAAAATACAATAAATGGCATCCATTTAAACGGCGTTGATTTGATAACCTGGAATGAAGATAACCTTATAACAGAATTTAGAGTTTTAGTTAGACCCTTACAAGCGATTAACATGCTTCATAAGATGATGGGCGAGATGTTAGAAAAAATGAATAACCAATAATCTAAGATGGATCATTCTATATTGAAAAAACTTGCTGCTTGGTCAATACATATATTTACTGCTTCAGGAATTTTCTTAGGTTTTTTAGCACTTCTTGCCTCTATTAATAATGACTTTACTCTAGCTATTCTATTTTTGGG
>DQKS01000012.1 GCA_015660645.1 Gammaproteobacteria bacterium | reverse complement strand
TTCCATCCCGTGAAAGAGAAAAAAGGAAGAGGAACCGGTATCGGTACATTAATTCCAACCTGTCCAACTTGTATTTCGTGTCTGAATTTTCTCGCTGTATGGCCAGAGCTTGTAAAAATAGAAGTACCATTACCAAAAGGGTTGTCATTAATTAATTTAATAGCTTCTTCTATTGAATTAACATTAATACAAATAAGAACCGGTCCAAATATCTCAGTCTCATAAATCTTTGAATTGGTTTTAACATCTGTAAATAATGTAGGTCCTATCCAATTACCATCAGGATAGCCTTCCACTTTACATTTGCTACCATCTAAAAGACAAGTGGCTTCTTTTTTCCCAGTTTCTATTAAGTCTAGGATTCTATCTTTGGCACTAGAACTGATGACAGGACCATAACCAGATGTATCTAAATCCCATGGCCCTGGCTTAATAGCTTCCATCTTTTCCTTTAGTTCTTCAATCCATTCAGACGAATTCCCTACAAATACAGCTACACTTATAGCCATGCAGCGTTGCCCAGCTGCTCCAACAGCAGACCCAACCAAGCCATCAATAGTTTTAGATTTATGGGCATCGGGCATGATAACCATATGGTTTTTTGCTCCTGCAAAAGCTTGAACCCTTTTAAGGTTATCAGTTCCAGTTTTATAAATATATTGTCCAACAGGGACAGACCCTACAAAAGAGATTGCTTTAATATCAGGATGGACTAAAAGAGTATCGACTTGTTCTTTAGTACCGTGGATGATTTGTAATAATCCAGGAGGCGCACCTGCTTCTAAGAATAATTCTGCCAATCTATTGGCAGTCATAGGATCTTGTTCAGAGGGCTTCAAGATAAAAGTATTTCCACATGCTATTGCCATTGGGAACATCCAAAGAGGGATCATTGCTGGAAAATTAAAAGGAGTAATACCAACACAAACTCCTAAAGGTTGTGTGTAACTGTAAGAATCTATTTGCCTTGCAACATTTTCTACAGTTTCTCCCATTAAAAGAGGGGTTATATTAGCGGCTTGTTCAACAACTTCTATTCCTCTCCAGACATCGCCTTTTGCATCCTCTAGAGTTTTTCCATTTTCTTTACTTAAAATTTCAGCAAGCTCTTCTTGGTGTTCTTTTAGCAAGGCTTGATAGCGCATCATTAGTCTAGATCTTTCAGGGGGCGGAATTTCTTTCCATAGTTCAAATGCCCGAAGTGCGTATTGAACACTCATATTTATTTCATCAGCCGTAGCACAAGGGACTTGGCATAATATTTCTTGTGTAGCAGGATTTAAAACCTCTACAGTATTATTTGAAGAGCTTTTGACAAAGTTCCCATTTATAAATAACGGCAAATGAATAGTCATAATTTTTTTACATCTTACTATTATTCTTTTTTTTATGCTTGATTCAGTTTTGGAGGAAGTTATAGTCTAAGCTTAAATTTTACAAGTTCTATAAAGGAGAAGATATGCTTAAAACACGCATCACGGAATTATTTGGAATTAAACATCCAGTTATACAAGGGGGCATGCAATGGGTTGGTTATGCAGAATTAGTATCCGCAGTATCAAATGCAGGGGCTTTAGGGATTTTAACAGCTCTTACTCAGCCTACTCCTGAGGCTCTTACTAAAGAAATAGAGCGTACCCGCGAAATGACTGATCAACCTTTTGGAGTAAACCTAACTATTTTGCCAACTATATCGCCCCCGCCTTACGAAGAATATGCTCAAGCAATAGTGGGTGCAGGAATTAAAATTGTAGAGACAGCTGGGAGAAATCCTGAACCATTTATGGAGCTCTTCAAAGAATATGATGTAAAGGTTATTCATAAATGTACATCCGTTAGGCACGCTTTAAAAGCACAATCTGCAGGGGTTAGTGCGATTACGATTGATGGTTTTGAATGTGCAGGGCATCCAGGAGAAGATGATATACCTTCTCTGGTTTTATTGCCTCAAGCTGCTGAAGCCTTAGACATACCAGTTGCGGGGTGTGGTGGTTTTAGCGATGCAAAAAGTCTTGTAGCTGCTTTAGCATTAGGAGGTGAAGCAATAGTAATGGGCACTCGTTTTATGGCTACTAAAGAAGCAGGTATTCATCAAAACGTAAAAGATAGAATGACTGAGGCAGATGAAAGATCTACCAATTTAATGTTTAGAACCTTACATAATACAGCCCGTGTTTTTAAAAATTCTATTTCTGATCAAGTGGTTGAGATTGAATCTACGGGTACAGCTACTTTTGAAGATGTAAAAGACCTAGTGGCCGGTCAAAGAGGTCGAGTCGTATTTGAAAAAGGTGACATGGAACATGGTATTTGGTCTGCTGGAATTTCTGTTGCGAGAGTCAAAGATATTCCAACCTGCAAAGAAATGGTTTCAAGGTTGGTATCCGGTGCTGAAGATATTATTGATGGAAGGCTTCAACAAGTTAAAGCTTCCTAAAGCAAAAGATAGAAATGGATGACGTAAAAGTTTGTATGGTGGTAAACCTTGAAATTGAAGATGTAGATACTTATAGGATTTATGAAAAAGGTTTCTTTCCAATTCTAAAAAAACATGGAGTAAAGGAGTAAAAAAAGAGAAACATCTACAAACATTAAAACAGCAACCGAAGTGCAACCAAATTGAATTTCTTCTTTATATAATGCCTTGTGAATGGAGAATGAAAAATACAGAAAAAGCAGGCACAGGATTATTTTCATAGAAACTTTACTTCCAGGTACTTATAACATTTTTAATCTCACTGACTAATTTTAAAGGTTGATCAAGAAGCACGTGATGTGCTGCTTTTTTTATAGGAATTATCGGTGTGTTATTCGGCACACTTGACTCCATATAACTTAAAACTTCATCTGCAATCATCTTACTTTCAGTTCCATAGATAATTCCAAGCTTACAAGAAAGAGTAAAAGCAATGTCTCTTGTCATATGAGAGAATCCTAATTTTTCAAAAATAGAATCATCAAATTTCCATTCATAACCGCCGTTAGATTTTTTAATTGACCATTTGGCTATGTAGTCGAGTATGTATTTATTATTACAATCTTGTTCAGGGGTTAGTCTAAACCTTTCTAAAATAGTTTTTTCATCAGCATAAGTTTTTATTTTGCGTATGGGACCTGATCTTTTATGCATGGAATAATCATAGGTAGGTGGCCTGATCGGAGAATCAATCATAATGACACCTTTTATTGGTTTGGTGGACTGATAGGCAGCAAAAGAGCTCATGTATCCTCCAAGACTGTGGCCGCAAATAATGGGGTCATTTATTTTTTTGTTAAAGAAACCGCTATCTTCAGCGACAGCAAGGATTTCACGCCCAAAAAGGGCGGCTTCATAATTCTTTCTTCTATCACTATCTCCCATCCCAGATAGATCTAGGGCGCTGATTTGGAAGTCTTCCAATAAAAGAGGGGCTATGAAATCCCACCAATGAGAGTGACTTCCGCTTCCATGAACCAGAATTAATCCTGGCTTAGACTCATCACCCCATTTTTGATAATAAATTGAAGCCCCTTCAACTAAAACTCTGTTTTCAGACTTTTCAATCTTTAAGGCTTCATTAAACCAAGTTGGTGCTATTTCAATCATTCAGACAGTCCTTTCGTAAAAAATTGTGGTTTTTATAATTTTTGAGATCATGTAGTCTATAGCAAAATTATTAAATCTAAGGAAAGTTTATGAAAGAACCATTGAAAGGTGTAAATACACAGATGGCTGATCCAAATGAAGCCCCCACCATACCTCAACCTGCTGCAACGGTTCTTTTGGTGAGAAATGCCTCTGCTGGAGAAGGCATTGAAGTTTTTATGGTTGAACGAGCCTCTAAAGCAAATTTTGGAGGAGCTTATGTTTTTCCTGGAGGAAAAGTTGACACGGATGACGGATTGGAAAGAATGGAAAATATTTGTTCCGGGCCGACTGATGCGGATGCTTCTGATAAATTGGGTGAAGAAAAAGGCGGTTTAGCTTATTGGATAGCTTGCATTAGAGAGTGCTTTGAAGAGGCTGGTATTTTAATTGCTTACAGAAAGGATGGAAGTCCTTTTGATCCTGAAACACCAGAAGAAAATGGTCGTTTTATTGACTACAGAAATAGACTCAATTCAGGCGAGTATATGCTAGAAGAAATGTGCGAAAAAGAAGGTATTACTTTAGCAACGAATAGACTGGCTTATTTAGCTCATTGGATTACACCTAAGATAGAGAAGAGAAGGTATACAACAAGATTCTTTATAGCACTGGCTCCTTCTGGCCAAGAAGGAATTCATGATGGTTCCGAAAGTGTTCATAGCCTTTGGATAAAACCTGAAGATGCTCTTTCTCGGCACGCAGAAGGTACTTTATTGATGATCATGCCAACCATTAAGAACTTAGAAAATATATGTGGTTTTAATAACACGGAAGAGTTATTAAAAGATAAAGTAACTATGGACTCTAAAGATATACCAACTATAGAGCCAAAGTTCTTTATCAAAGATGGAAAGATGACAGGATTGCTTCCTGGTGATCCAGGATATGATGATCATTAAATAATATGGAAACTGAAAAAGCGATTCAATTATCTCCTTTAGTAAGAAGGATAACAGCTGGTAACGCGAGTGTTTTTACCGGACCTGGAACAAATACATATTTAGTAGGATCTAAACATGTAACTGTTGTAGATCCAGGGCCAGCCTTAGATACTCATATTGAAGCCATCGTGGAAGCCTCCGATTCTATCAAGCAAATCGTTGTTACTCACACTCATCCAGATCATTCACCAGGAGTGAAGCTATTACAAGATGCTATTAATGTCCCTGCTTATGGTTTAATTACTGATAGTACTAAGGACCAAGATAGAACTTTCTTTCCAACAAAGTTACTCTCTGATGGGGACACCTTGGTTGAAATAGATTACAGCTTAGAAGTAATCCACACTCCAGGACACGCTTCAAATCATCTCTGTTACTTGTTAAAAGAAGAAGGTTTAATTTTTACTGGTGATCATATTATGAATGGTTCGACGGTTGTTATTTCTCCTCCTGATGGAAATATGAAACACTACTTAGAATCTTTACAAAAGTTAAAAAATTATGATCTAAAGACCATTGCGCCCGGTCACGGCGAGCTTATGCAAGAACCACAAAGAGTTGCGGAATGGATTGTTAAGCATAGATTAGAAAGAGAAAAAAAGGTCTCTGATGCTTTAAAAGAAGATGGTGAGGGCACACCAGACACCCTAGTAAATAAAGTTTATGACGATGTAGATTCTTCTCTTTTTCCTATAGCCAAATGGTCTTTAGAGGCTCATCTTCTAAAATTAACTGATGATGGTCTAGTCGTAAAAGAAAAAGACAAATTTCTTTGGAATGAGAACTAAGTCAGTTCTATCCCAGTGCCGTCTATACCACAATATCCATCAGGGTTTTTAGCTAAATATTGTTGGTGGTAGTGTTCGGCATAGTAAAAAGGACCTGCTTCCTTAATCTCTGTTGTTATTGATCCAAATCCATTTGCATTCAATCTAGATTGATACTTAGCTTGAGTTTTTAAGAAATCTTTGTTTTGTTCTTCATTAAAGTAGTAAGCTCCTGAACGATATTGAGTTCCAACATCGTTCCCTTGTTGCATGCCTTGGGTAGGATCATGATCTTCCCAAAAAGTTTTTAGGAGATCGCTATAAGAGATAACTGATGGATTAAAAACTACTAAGACAACTTCATTGTGACCAGTGAGACCCGTACATACTTCTCTATAAGTAGGATTTTTTGTATGACCCCCCGAATAACCAACGGCGGTTGTATAAACTCCATCCAGTTGCCAGAACTTCTTTTCTACACCCCAAAAACATCCCATACCAAAAATTGCTTGATTTAGACCTTTAGGAAAGGGAGCTTTAAGAGGTGTCCCTTTTAAAAAATGTTCTTCAGGAACTTCTATTTCCTCTTCTCTTCCTTTTAGAGCTTCAGATTCTCCTGGGAGCAAACTCTTTTTATTAATTAAATCCATTAAAGACATTATTTATTTACTCTATTAGTTATAAGTTCATCTACAACACCTGGGTCAGCAAGTGTTGATGTATCTCCGAGGTTATCAATTTCATTGGCAGCAATTTTTCTCAATATTCTTCTCATTATTTTACCAGATCTAGTCTTTGGAAGACCCGGAGCCCACTGAATAATATCGGGTTTAGCTATAGCACCTATTTCTTTTGAGACCAATTGTACCAAATCAGATTTAAGTTCTTCATAGGGGGCTTCACCAGTCATCAGGGTAACGTAGCAATATATACCTTGTCCTTTTATATTATGCTCATATCCAACTACCGCAGCTTCTGCTACCAAAGGATGAAGAACAAGTGCACTTTCCACTTCTGCCGTCCCAAGTCTGTGTCCAGAAACATTTAATACATCGTCAACTCGACCAGTTATCCAATAGTAGCCATCCTTATCTCTTCTAGCTCCATCGCCGGTATTGTAATAACCAGGATACACAGAATAGTAGGTATCTATACATCTTTGATGATCACCATAAACTGACCTAATCTGTGATGGCCAGCTTGATTTAATTACTAAATTACCCGAACCAACTCCTTCTATCTCTTTTCCATTTTCATCTAAGAGGGCAGGAAGAACACCTAAGAAAGGTTTTGTGGCACTTCCTGGTTTTAAAGCTGTTGATCCTGCCAAAGGGCTAATCATCATGGCACCAGTTTCAGTTTGCCACCAAGTATCAACAATCGGACATTTGTTATTACCAACCACCCTGTAATACCATTCCCAAGCCTCAGGATTGATTGGTTCACCTACTGTTCCTAAAATTCTAAGAGACTTGCGTGAAGAACTTTTAACCGCTTCATCACCTTGAGCCATTAAAGCCCTGAGTGCCGTTGGAGCTGTATAAAAAATATTGACTTTATGTTTATCAATAACATCCCAAAATCTTGAAGGATTTGGGTGGGTTGGTATTCCTTCAAACATAAGAGTTGTTGCACCATTAGCCAGGGGCCCGTAGACAATATAAGTATGACCTGTCACCCATCCAACATCTGCAGTACACCAAAAGATTTCTTTGTCTTTATAATCAAAGACAAGCTTATGGGATATAGCTGCCTGAAGGAGATAACCGCCGGTCGTATGCAAAACACCTTTCGGTTTTCCAGTTGAACCAGAAGTATAAAGAATAAAGAGAGGATCTTCAGCATCCATGGTTTCTGGTTCGCAATCCGAATCCATGGATGCTGTTATTGTTTGATAATCTACATCTCTATTCTCTACCCAATTTACTTGAGCAGCCGTTCTCCTGACTACTATTACCGTGTGTACTTTCGGGCATTGTATTAATGCTTCATCAACATTTTCTTTTAGAGGAATTATTTTTGATCCCCTAAGTCCTTCATTTGCAGTTATAACCGTTTGGCAATCTGAGTCTAGTATCCTATCTTTCAAGGACTCAGGAGAAAAACCACCAAAAACCACTGAATGAATCGCACCTATTCGTGCACAAGCCAGCATTGCATATGCTGCCTCAGGGATCATTGGCATATATATGCAAACCCTATCGCCTTTGCTAACTCCTCGTTCTTTTAAAGCATTTGCAAATCTACAAACGGATTCATATAACTCTTGGTAAGAAATATGAGTAGAATCCTTAGGATCATCTCCTTCCCAAATAATTGCCGTCTGATCTGCTCTTTTTTCAAGATGTCTATCTATACAATTAATTGTTGCATTTATTTTTCCGTCTTTAAACCAACTAACTTTTCCTTTGATAAAGTCGTATTCAGAGACTTGTGTCCATTCTGATATCCATTCAAGATGATCAGAGGCTTGCTTATGCCAGAACTCATTTGGATTTAAAATTGACTCCTTATACATCTCATCAAATTCATCTTCCGAAATTAAAGCATTCTTTTTTAGGTCTTCTGTTATTTCGTAAATTACTTCTTTTGTCATAGTGTTAATTTTATCAAATGAGAGCGGGAGAAGGGTTGAAATACATTTTTGAACCTTCAGGCTTATTAAAATAATCTAATAATTTATTTAAGAGTAGATCGTAATCACCCATACTTGACTCTAGGTCAAGATAATCTGAATTTACTATCAGGACTGGCGACCTGTCATAGTCAAAGAAAAATTCTTTATAGGATTCATTTAACAGTTCAAGGTATTCATAACTTACGCTTTTCTCCATTTCTATTCCTCTATGCATAACTCTTTCATGGAGAGTTTTTGTTTCTGCTTGTAGGTAAATAACTAAATCGGGGGTTGGTAAATCTAAGGAAAGGTAGTCATATATTTGTTCGTAAAGTTTAAGCTCTTGGTCTGAAAGGGTGGCTTTAGCAAATAGCTTATCTTTATCTAAAAGGAAGTCAGACACCCGCGTTGAAAAAAATATATCACCTTGTTTAATTTCTTGAATTTGTTTTACTCGTTGAAAGAGGAAGAATAGTTGGGTTCCTAGAGCAGCTTGTGAGGGATTTTGATAGAAATCTGCTAAAAAAGGATTTTCGTTAGGTTTTTCAAGAAAAGTGTTGTACCCAAATGACTCAGCAAGCAGCTTGGCTAAAGTAGTTTTTCCAACTCCTATGGGTCCTTCTACAGCAATAAATTTTGGTATTTTCTTGTATTGGCTGAAGTCTAGAACTTTTGTTCCCATGGTAAGTTTTTTCTTCTATCTTACAGTCCTTTAGTTATAT
>DQKS01000023.1 GCA_015660645.1 Gammaproteobacteria bacterium | reverse complement strand
GCCATGGAAGAGATATTAACCATTCGTCCTGGTATGCCTTGATCTATTAAACGCCTCGCAACTTCACAGGATAAAAAATAAGGTCCAGTTAAATTTGTATCGATAACATTATCAATCAATTCATCCGACTGTTTAACGGCCCATTGTGCATCCGGTATTCCGGCATTATTTATCAAGGTGGTTATAGTTCCAAGCTTTCCTTCTGCTTCACTAACTGCATCACGAATACTCTTCCTGTCAACCATGTCTATAGGAACCACAATGCATTTTCCACCATCGGCTTTTATCTCATCGGCTAAAGATTCCAGTTTATCGACTCTTCTAGCCGAGAGAGCTACTTCTGCTCCACAACTGGCAAGAACTTTGGCAAAACGATATCCCAAACCAGAAGAAGCCCCGGTTACTAAGGCAACTTGGCCGGATAGATCTAAAGAGAAATTAGGATTTTTAAATGAGGACATATTGTTACCTTTATAATTAATAACACTAATTTATATTGGCTATTAAAAGAAATCTATAATTAATTGATTAAAAACTGCTTGTAGTATAATAAATTCAATACGAGGCACCACTATGGAAAAAGTCACCCCTTTAAATACCAAACCAACCAGAAAAGAAGCCGAAGAAGCTGTTAAAACTTTAATCTTATGGGCTGGTGATAATCCTTCTAGGGAAGGATTATTAGAAACCCCAAAACGAGTTGTAGAATCTTACAAAGAGTTCTACGCTGGCTACGATCAAGACCCAGAAGAAGTACTCTCGAAAGTCTTTGAAGAAGTTGAAGGCTACGATGAAATAATTATTGTTAAAGATATACTGCTTGAATCCCACTGCGAACATCACATGGTGCCTATATTAGGAAAGGCCCATGTTGCTTATATACCGGATAAACGAATAGTTGGAATAAGCAAGTTAGCAAGATTAGTGGATCTGTATGCAAAACGCCTGCAAACACAAGAAGCAATGACAGTACAGATAGCAGATACCATCGAAAGAGTTCTTAAGCCTAAAGGAGTGGCTATAGTAATAGAAGCAGCTCACCAATGCATGAGTAGCCGCGGTGTTCACAAGATAGAAACAAGCACGGTTACAAGTAGAATGCTTGGTGCTTTTAGAGAAAATCCAAAATCTCGAATGGAATTTATGAACTTAATTGCTCTATAAATAAAACCCGTAGAAATTAGCCGCTACCCAAAAACAGATTACAGTCAAAATTCTACCTCCAGTTTTTAATGCATAATTAAAAAATATCCATTAATATCAAGACAAATTTTTGGAGAATACATGGCAGTTGAAGCTACAAAATTAGATTTTGATCCTGACGCGCTAGGTAAAAAATATCAACTTGAACGCGATAAACGTGTCAGATCTGATGGAAACGAACAATATCAAGAAGTAAAAGGAGACTTTGCTTATTTTGTTGAGGATCCTTATATAGATAATGAACTACAAAGAGATGCTTTAGAGGATGAGGTTGAGGTAGTTATTATCGGAGGCGGTTTTGGTGGAATGCTTGCAGCTGCAAGGCTAAGAGAAGCCGGAATAGATGATTTTAAAATTATAGAAAAAGGTGGGGACTTTGGTGGCACCTGGTATTGGAATAGATATCCAGGGGCATCTTGCGATATTGAATCTTATGTTTACTTTCCTTTACTGGAAGAAACAAATTTTGTTCCCAAGCAAAAGTATACAAATGCTCCTGAAACTCTTGAGTATTGCCATATTATTGCCGAAAAATATAATCTCTACGACAACTCAGTTCTACAAACTGAAGTAACTTCTACTGAGTGGGATGAAGACGCGGGAAGATGGATTGTTTCAACCAATAGGCAGGATAGAATTAAAGCAAGATATGTAGTGCATTCTAATGGTCCATTGAATAGACCTAAACTTCCAGCCATGAAAGGAATTAATGATTACAAAGGACACACCTTCCATACAAGCCGGTGGGACTACAACTATACTGGCGGGAGTTCGCACGGCGATCTAACGGGCCTTAAAGATAAAAAAGTTGCCATTATTGGCACAGGGGCTACTGCAGTTCAGGCAGTACCTCATTTGGGAGCCTCGGCTAAAGAACTTTTTGTATTCCAAAGAACACCCTCTTCTATCGATGAAAGAAATAATCAAGCAACCGACCCCGAATGGATATCCACTCAAGAAAAAGGTTGGCAAGACAAAAGAAGAAGGAATTTTGAATCAATAATGACGGGCGGCATGGTTAAAGAAGACTTGGTTAACGATGGATGGACTGAAGCTTTTAGACTTTTATTTGGCTCTCTTAGAGATAAAGCACCTTCAAAATTTCAAATCTTTACATGGAGTCTGACTTCCGTCGCATCTCCTAAATTATACAAAAATGGCTTTAAGCAATACATGACAGATAAAGTAACTGCATTTATGGACTTAGCTAAATCAATGGAGATTGCAGATTACAAAAAAATGGAAAAAGTTCGTGCAAGAGCTGATGCAATTGTCGAAGACAAAGAGACGGCTGAAGCATTAAAGCCGTATTACAGACAATTTTGTAAAAGACCTTGTTTCCACGATGAATACTTGTCTACCTTTAATTTACCTAATGTCACTCTGGTAAATACCGATGGCAAAGGTCTTGAGCAGATGACTGAAAAAGGGATTGTGTTTGAAGGAAAAGAATACGAAGTGGATTGTATTATTTTTGCTACTGGATTCGAAGTTGGCACAGATTATTCACGTCGAGCAGGTTACCAAATCTATGGCGTAGATGGATTGTCTGTTTCTGATAAATGGTCCGGTGGGCTGTCAACCTTTCACGGAATGCACTCTAGAGGATTTCCGAATGCTTTCTTTTTTGGTCCAGCTCAATCTGGTTTTACGGCAACTTACACCTACTCTCTAGACGAGCAAAGTATTCACTTGTCCCATATCCTGAGCACTGCCATAAAAAAAGGGGCTACCAGGATAGAAGCCAGTGAAAAAGCTGAAAAGAAATGGGTTGAAACTATAATAGAGAAATCCAGGCTTACAGCTGATTTTCAAGAAAAGTGTACCCCAGGTTACTACAACAACGAAGGTCAAATTAATCCTAAACCTCAAAACAATATGTACGGAGGGGGACCTATAGAATTTTTTGGCTTAATGAAAAAATGGCGCTCTAAAGGAAATCTTGAAGGTCTAGAACTAAACTAAAGTACACTAATTGGATGTTTAGTCTTGCACTACTAAATCTCCCTATAGAAAACTTGGCACTAGAAGCCATGTGGTCAATCAACCAAGCAAACATACCCGAAGTTAGTAATATTCCTACGATTGAAGAATTTAATTCTTTAACCGAATGGAGTAGCCATATCATCGTTGTAAAGAATCAAAAAGAAATAGCTGGTTTTATTATCCTAATGAGAGAACAGCAAACCTATCATTCGCTAAATTATAAATTCTTCACTTCAAATTACGATAAATTTCTCTATGTAGACAGGGTTGCTATTAAGGATGGTTTTAGAAGGCAGGGCTTAGGTAAAATGATCTATGATGAAGTATTTAGATTAGCTGCTGATCTGAAGACAGATGTCTGCTGTGAAGTAAATACCCTACCCAGAAATGATGCTTCTTTAGCTTTTCATGAAGGATTTGGGTTTAAAGAAGTTGGAGAAAAAGACTACGAAGACCACAGTGTGGTTTATCTAAAAAGTCCCGTTATTCAAAATTAAGGCTCTAGTTCTTCTTGAAAAAAATTAACCAATCCAACACCCAAAAGTATTAGAAAACAACCCCCTAACATAGACGCTGTAATTACCTCCTCCAAAAAAATATTTGCCCACATCATTCCTGTTAGTGGAACTATAAGCACAACCGTTGATGCTCTTACTGGACCTGCCCTCTTAATTAAGACCACAAAACCCATGTAAGCCAAACCTGTACATAAAGAGCCCAATAGCCCGATGCTAGTTAAGACGTTAGCCGAATGATTTAAATTAATACCCTCTTCCAAAAAAATAAAAGGGAAAACAAAAAAAGTAGCAACAACCAAAATAATAGTTGCTAAATAACTGCTATCAATATCTTTTATTCTAAATATAAAATTAGAGGAAAAGGCATAAAAAAATGAAGCTATTAAACAAAATATAATTGGTAATAAAGCAAATTCTAGCGATTCATAGCCTATAAAGATTATTAATCCCACCATACCTATTAATATTCCAGTTAATTGGATCCAATTAGAACTTAGTTTCAGCCAGACCAAAGAAATAACAAATGAAAAAAGAGGGGTTGTACCATTTAAAACTGACATTGTTCCTGCATTTAAATCTAGTGCAGCTTCAGAAAATAGAAAAAAGGGAATAGAGGCATTAAAAAAAGATAGAAATAAAATTGCCGACCAATCATTTTTTAAATTAATAAGATGTTTTTTTCTTATAAAGACAGGAGCTAACACCAATGAGGCTATTAAAAGACGATAAAAAACAAGAGTTATAGGGCCTACTGCTGGCGCAGCAACCTTGGTAAACATGAAAGAGGCTCCCCAAGCAATACCTATACCAACTATCAGAGACCAATCAATAATGGAATTTTTATACATAATAAATGAGGCGCATCATACAGCTAAATATGACTAAACCTAGAAATTTTAGATAGAGTTAAACGGGCCTATCGCCAATGATAGTTACTCGCTCTACGCGTCTTACTTGAGGCCAGTAATCTGAATTTGCATAATGCTGACAAGCCCTATTGTCCCAAAACGCAATAGAGTTATTTTCCCAAGAAAAACGGCATTGATATTCCGGAGTAGACGCACAAGAATATAAAAAGTCGAGCATTTCTTTTGATTCTTCTTCTTCCCAACCTTTAATGTATTGTGTAAAAGCACGGTTTACATAAATAACTTTTTTACCGGTATCGGGATGAGTTCTAAACACAGGATGCTCGGGCATTGGAAATTTCTTATTAAAAGCTTCAATTTCCTCGGGACCTTTTCCTTCCTTAATCAGCCTTTTACGAAATCCTGCAAAATCATGAACTGCAATAGCTCCATCTAGTTTTACTTTTACGTCATCGGGTAAATCATCGTAAGCTGCATACATATCTGAAAAAAGAGTATCTCCTCCATGCGCAGGTTTTTCTAACATCCTCAAAATTGACCCCAGAGAAGGTTCTTGTCGCCAGGTAACATCAGAATGCCAAAGATTCTCTCGGCCGGGACTTTTTTTATTATGAGTAATTTTTAAGACTTCTGGGTAGCCTTCTTTAAAAGGCGCAAAAGGATGAACTTCAAGATCTCCAAAGTTTTTAGAAAAATCAATATGCTGATCCGTAGTAAGATCTTGATCTCTAAAAAATATAACCTTATATACCAACAAAGCTTCATAAATTAAAGCCTTTAGATTCGGAGCGAGTGGTTTACTTAAATCCACTCCCAGCAACTCGCCGCCTATTGTTGGACTTAATCGGTTTACTTTAAAAGGTAAATCTCTACTTTCAAATTCATCAGGTAAAAAATTAGTTTCCATAACAAATATAAAACCATAAATCGCTAAAAAATAAAACTAAAAACTAAATCTTGGACAACCTCTGGTTTTCTCGGTAATTATTTAGCAAACCTTTAAAATTTAAAAATAACCACACAGGGACCATCGCAAGAATCCACCATAATTCAGTGACCACCAAAAGATAAGTACCTGGAATATTAACCAGAATGAAGATAATGAAACCATACATGCGTGTTTTTGCACTCAAGCTGGTTAACAATAAAGTTGCCCATACAGACATACCTTGATCCGCAAATTGAGCAAAATTAAATAAAGAAAATTCAAGCATGTTATTACTCCTGGAAAGAAGCAAGCAGAGTCCTTACTTCGTTGGTTATTAATTCAATTTTTTTAACTGTATACGGGACTGGCTTCGCTACCCCCCATATTGGTCCCGGCCAAGCTAAATCTTCTTCGTATCGAACAATATGGTGAACATGAAGCTGGGGTACCATGTTCCCTAAATTGGCTACGTTCATTTTTTTTGCTTGGTAATGTTCTTTTAATTTTCGCAGGAGATAGTCAGACTCTCGACTAAGTTGAGATCGATCCTCGTCGTTCAGATCAAAAACCTCTACAATTCCTTCTCTCCTTGGGACCAAAAGAAACCAAGGAAAATTAGCATCGTTCATCAATAAAAGTTTGCAGAGAGGAAACTCCATTATAAAAATAGAGTCTTTTTCTAATAGCGGATCAAGCTCAAATTGAATTTCTTTGAAAGACATAGTCTTATCAATATTTCAAACTAAGAGACGTTTCTGTCTTTGCCTTCCCAATAAGGAGCTCTTAAATCTTTTCTAAGTATTTTTCCAGAAGGATTACGAGGAAGCTCGCTTACGTAGTTTATTGACTTAGGACATTTAAATCCGGCTATTTGAGTCCTCGCATAAGAAATAATCTCTTCTTCCTTTAATTCGACGCCTTCTTTTAATACGACGAAACCTTTTACAGTTTCTCCCCACTTTTCATCCGGTATACCAACGACCGCAGCATCCAGTATGTCATCGTGACTCATTAAGGCATTTTCTACTTCAGCAGGGTATATATTCTCCCCTCCTGAAACAATCATATCTTTGACCCTATCGTGAATATACAAAAAACCATCTTCATCAAAATAACCAGCGTCTCCAGAATAAAACCATCCATCAACGACAGATTCTTCAGTCGCTTTCGGATTGTTCCAGTAACCTTTCATGTTATTGTCTGATTTAATAACAATCTCCCCTACTTCACCTACTGCTAAGTCTTTGCCATTTTCATCTTCTATTCTAATTTCTGCTCCATAACCAGGTTTACCGCAAGATCTGAGCTTATTCTTACTTGGATCATGATCCTCAGGTTCTAAGAAAGTTACAGCTCCGTTAGTTTCAGTTAAGCCATAAACTTGCCAAAATTCACAATCCATAATCTCTATTGCTTTTTCTAGTGTGTCTTGCGCTATTGGAGAAGCGCCATATACCACTGTCTTTAAAGAAGACCAATCGACATTCTTTACTTCCGGATGTTGAATTAAGAAAAGAATCACGGCAGGGACAAAAATAGTATTTTCTATCTTTTCTTTCTCAATTAGTTCCAAAATTAAGGTTGGGTCAACTTCGGGAATGATTATACTTTTGCATCCAAACACGTAACCCGCTAACCCCATATTAGTTCCCGCAACATGAAATACAGGCATACAAACTAAATTCACTGACAGTTCTTGGAAAGACTGCCGATAATAACCATGTTTAGCCATAATATTAGCACTAGAAAAGTTATTATTAGTTAATTGGACCCCTTTTGGGTGACCGGTCGTACCCGAGGTATATAACTGAATTACATCATCGTCAGGTTGTGTCTCTATCAGAGGATCTTCATCATTTTGGGCATCTCTCCAGTCTATAAAATTTTCCCATTCTTCATGATTATCTCCCACTGCTATAATCTTCTTAACGTAAGGAAGTTCGTCTTTTATTTGCTCTATCAACCCAAAAAACTCTGCTCCTACAAAAAGAACTTCACTCTTGGAGTCATTCACTATAAAAGCAACTTCAGGAGGTGCAAGCCTCCAATTAACTCCCACTGCCACTGTTCTTGATTTTAGTGTTCCGTATAAGAATTCAAAAAAGTAATCAGAGTTCTTTGCTAAAAAAGCGACTCTTGTATCTGGACCACAATCCAAAGCTATTAAGCCTTGAGCGATTTGATTCGCGTAAGAATCAAACTCCTTATAGGTGGTTTCACGATCGCCAAATTTATGAGCTATAGCATCTGGATTCTTATCTACTCTCCATCTAATGATCTCTGCTAATGTTTTTTCAAAAGGTATCTCCATAAGTATCTCCTTACTTATTCCAGCCTAAAGGTATAAGTTTATCTTCAACAAATCCCTTAGGAACGTCTTCCAATACAGTTCCTAATGTATCATTCCATCTATTTAAAAATCCAAAAATAGATATAACAGAAACTATATCTGTTATTACATCATCTGAAAAATATTTCTTTAATTCATTAAAGTGTTCTTTTGATGACCTATTAGGTGTTTGACCAGCTGCAAAGGCTAGATCTAATACTGCCTTTTCATTATCTGCATAAAGCTCACTATCTTTATAATTCAAAATTTCAGCTATCTTCGGCTGCTCAATGCCTGCTCTTTCAGCTCCATGGGAAGTGTGTGCTTGACAATACTTACAACCTGCAGACAAACTAGAAGCCAAGGCGATTATCTGACGCAAACCTGGACTTAGTCCTTCTTGAGTAAAGATAGCCATTATTAAACTAGAAAAGGATTTAAGAAGTTCGGGCCTTTTTGCCATCCCTAAATAAGCATTAGGAAGATAACCCATTGCATTTTCCACTGCCTTAAATAATTCTTCAAATTCAGGAAAAGCCTCTCTTGCTTCTCCTCCTATATGGTTATGTGGCATTACTTATTTCCTTTTATTAAAGTTGAAATATGAATAATAAAGATATATTCAATGAAGTAAAAATAAAGAAAAGTTTACTTTTTAAATAGTTTCTTAGAATATAGATTAGAGAATAAGGATATGGATAAATTAATGGAAGAAGAAAATACATCTTTAGTTGAAAAAATCAAAAAAAGCACTGTAGTTAAAGTTGTTTCGGGTTATGCGGTTATTGCTTTTATAACTGTACAAATAGCTAGTCTAGTTAGTGACTCTTTCGGATTTGGCCGAGAATTTATGCAGAATATAATTCTTGGTTTTTTTGTTATTCTGCCATTTATTGCCTTAATAGCTTGGGCTGCTTCTTCAAGATATGGCACATTAAATATATTAGCTATTAGTTTTCTTTTACTTTTTACTGGATATGGCACGGGAAGTTATATCTGGGTAAATAATTTTATGCTGCCTCAAGTAGAAAAATTTCTTTCTGAAGATAACAATGTAGATGCCTGGCTAGCATCAAATAGAATAAATTCGTTTGCTCCATTTTTTTCAAAATACTCAGAAAATAATGAGGAAATAAGTGCTTTAGCAACTATAAAAGTAGAACAGTCTGGGGCTTATGTCTCTTGGCGAGCTTATGAAGAAGATGAAGACTGGAGACTGTTGGGAACTTCGCCATTACAACCAATGCGGGTACCAAGGGGGATTATACAAATTAGGGTAGAAAAAGAAGGCTTTGAAACAGTGTTATTAACTATTTCAAATCCTAGCATTAGATTAGAAAATCTCCCTTTTAATGTTGGTTGGTCTCTTGACCCAATAAACTTGCAAGCGAAAAGTTCAGTTCCCAAAGGGATGATTTATATACAGGGTGGTAATTTTATTCCTGCTTTAACAGGCACGCCAATAGACCCAGTTTTTTTACATCCTTTTTATATAGATAAATACGAAGTTACAAATTCTGATTACAAAAAATTCATAGAAGCTGGAGGGTATAACAACTCTCAATATTGGGTAGATATGGATTTCATAAAAAATGGTCTCTCCTTAAGTTGGGAAGAAGCTGAATCATTCATGATTGACACTACAGGAGTAGTTGGTCCTTCAACTTGGGAAGTAGGAACTTTTCTTGATGGGCAAGGTAACTATCCAGTTACAGGAATAAGCTGGTATGAAGCTGTTGCCTATGCTCGTTATAAAGGTAATATTCTTCCTCCCATGTACCATTGGGCTAAGGCTGCTTTTCCTGCTGCTGAGATAGGCTCTCCCATATCCCCTAATCTCTTGAAAGCAAGCAACTTCTCTCAAAAAAGTTTGAAAAATATTGGCAACGGTCAAGGCGCTCACGGTACATTTGATATGGCAGGCAACGCTAGAGAATGGGTATGGAATATTTTTGGAGGAAGAGGTTTAACTTTAGGTGGAGCTTATAACGAACCTCAATACTTAGCCACTCAAACATCCCCTCAACCAAGAATGGATAGGTCTAATATAAATGGTTTTAGGACTGCTAAATTAATTAACCCTAGAGACCTAAACCCTTTTGGCAATCCAATAATAACTCAAGCCCCTAAAGATCCAAGTTTTTACAAACCAATGAATGAAGAAGTATTCAAAGTTTATTCAAGAAATTTTGAAGTGGGATCTGGACCTTTAAATGCTAAAGAAATTTATTCGGATAACTCTCACCCGCTATGGATCAAAGAAAGGATTGAAATAGATGTTGGTTACAATAACGAAGTTATGGATATTCTAATATTTAGACCCAAAAATAACTTTGGACCTTCAGCACCAGTTGTCGTCCACCCAGGAGCTAACTACTACACAACTCCGCCAGAAATTGATGATGTTAGTCCTGGTGAATTTGGTCTTGATTTTCTTATAAAAAGTGGAAGAACAATTGTATGGCCTGTATGGAAAGGTTCACTTAATAGAATGTCCTCAAGATCCTCTTCACCCGAAGAAAGTTTAAGAAGATTTAGAGACTTATTTCGTTACTGGGTAAGTGATACAAGCAGAACTTTAGACTATATTTCGTCAAGAGATGAATTCGATAGTAAAAATATCTTTTACTTAGGAATGAGTTACGGAGCTTTATTTAACACACATAATCTAATCTTCGAAGATAGATATAATGCAGCAATATTATATGTAGGAGGAGTT
Organism: Gammaproteobacteria bacterium; assembly: GCA_015660645.1. Lineage (GTDB taxonomy): Bacteria > Pseudomonadota > Gammaproteobacteria > Magnimaribacterales > Magnimaribacteraceae > CAJJAM01. Next base: position 3,380 of record DQKS01000023.1, on the reverse strand, counting down.
TTTCCTACATATCCCCCGATGTCAGATGGAATTAATCATATGCCTAGAATTAAAACACCATTCTTAATGCTAAATGGTGAGCAAGATTATTTAGTTCCCAAACTTGCCGCAATGACTTTCTTCAACTCAGCAGGGACGCCTGAGCAAGATAAAAAAATTATATTTTACGATTCTGGTCACTGGCCTTTGCCTAGAAATCAAATGATAAAGGAATCTTTAGATTATATTAAAAAATATACCGTAGATTAAATTTTACTGGAATTTTGAATTAATTCCAATTGCTCAAACTCATGATTTATTGAAAGAGAAATTAGCTTTCTCCATAAAGGTTCTGCAATTTTTTTATCTAAACCATAAGACATACCGAAAGATATTACTTTTCTAATTACTTCTTCTATTCTCTCTTCATCTATTATTAAATTTTTATCGTTCTTCACTAACGCGGCCTTTTCAATACATTTTTGTCTTCTAGCGAGCAACAAAACAAGCTCCTTATCAATTAAATCAATTTCATCTCTAACCTGAGACATTGTCATATTCATAATATTGCTCCAAAGTTAAGAAGTAGTTGAAATTATATTATAACTTTTTCTGAGTTTACTAATTACAAAAATTACCATTAAGTATTGGATAGAATGAACTTTGGTCTTATGCTGAACGCTATGAAAATAATAAAAGAATTAGAAGACCTACAAGAGGAGATGCAAGATTGGAGGCGTGATATTCACGCTCATCCAGAGATTGCTTTTGAAGAACACAGGACAGCAAAGATAGTTGCTGAAAAATTAGAAAGCTTTGGTATTGAAGTTGAAACGGGCATTGCAGGAACAGGTGTAGTTGGTACTTTAAAAAAAGGAATGGGCAATAGATCCATTGGTTTAAGAGCTGATCTAGATGCATTATTAATCAATGAAACCAATGACTTCGAGTATAAATCTAAAACTCCAGGTCAAATGCATGCTTGTGGTCATGACGGCCATACAACGATGCTACTAGGGGCAGCTAAATACCTTTCAGAACAGGGTAACTTTGATGGCACAGTTAACTTTATTTTCCAGCCTGCAGAAGAAAATGAAGGCGGAGGCAGAGCCATGATTGAAGATGGACTATTTGATAAATATCCAGTTGAATCAGTTTATGGCATGCATAACATACCAGGCATGCCCGTAGCTTCCTTTGCCATTAGACCTGGTCCAATTATGGCTGCCTTCGACATCTTTAATCTTACGATAATAGGGCGAGGCGGACATGCTGCCATGCCGCAAACAACCGTTGACCCCATCATAGTAGGAACAAAAATTATTGACGCCTTTCAGGCAATCATTAGTAGGTCCATTGATCCGCAAGAGCCAGCGGTCTTGAGTGTTACTCAATTCCATGGAGGGGATGCTTATAATGTCATACCTAATCAAGTAGAAATAAAAGGGTGTACTAGATGTTTTTCTCCAGAAGTGCAAAAGAAGCTAGAAGATGAGATGAGGCTAATCTCTGAAAGTATTTGCAAGGCCTACGGTGCTGATTGTGAATTTCACTACGAGCACAGATACCCCGCCACTATAAATTCAGAAGAAGAAGCCCACTTGGCAGGTAGAGTTGCACAAGAAGTAGTAGGAGAAGAAAGAGTTAACCTCTCCCCTAAACCAGCTATGGGTTCAGAAGACTTTGCTTATATGCTCCAAGAAAAACCGGGTAGTTATATTTGGATAGGCAATGGAGACGGGGAAGGATCTTGCATGATTCACAACCCGGGATATGATTTTAACGACGAAATACTGCCTATAGGAGCAACCTATTGGGTGAAGATGGCGGAAGAGATTCTTAAACCTAATTAACCATTCAGTCTTCTAAAACAGGACTTGTTTATGCAAAAAAGATTACATTAAGATACATGCAGGCGCCCATCAATAAAAGACATGAGGCTTGAACTATTGTTGGAACTACCACAAACATCACTAAAGGATTGAATGCCATACTAGACATTTGGTCTGTGTTCCTCCACTCCTTATAAGTTTCTAGATCTGCTGCTTCTTGTACTATTTTTATAGCCATAATATTTTTAATGTTTCCTTGAAATAGGTTAATAATTAACTTCTCCATAATATCATATATATCAATGTTAGTATATAAGTTAAATCAATAATATAATCTATTATTAGACAAATATTGTATTTGTTACACTAGCCAGCCTTAAAACAAACCTACATGCTTTCATTTAATAATTTAGCCTTACGACGAGGTCCTAACCTTCTATTTGAAGGTGCGTCCTTTACGATTCATCAAGATAATAAAATTGGGTTAGTTGGCGCTAACGGCACCGGTAAAACTAGTTTATTTAAATTAATATTGGGTGAACTTGATTCCGATCAAGGTTTTATGAAATGCCCTTCTGATCTGCGTATATCTAGTATGGAGCAAGAAATAGTTGAAACAGATGAGTTGTCTCTTGATTACGTTATTTCGGGTGATGAAAAACTATTAAGTGTTAAAAAGGCCATAGAAGATGCCGAAAAGAATAAGAAGTTTAGCTTGCTAGGAGATCTCCATGATCAATTTGAGACTCTAGATGGATATTCAGCTCAATCTAAAGCAGAACAACTGATGGTAGGTTTGGGCTTTAATGAACAAGATTTTAAGAAATCTTTAAAGGAATTCTCGGGAGGCTGGAGAGTGCGATTAAATCTAGCCTGCACTCTAATGCAACCCTCAGATTTACTTCTTCTAGACGAACCAACTAATCACCTAGATCTTGATGCTATTCTTTGGTTGGCAAATTGGATCAAATCTTTTAACGGCGCTCTTTTATTAATTTCACATGACAGAGAATTTTTAGATGACTGCGTAAACAACATCGCATACCTTCATAATAAGTCTATAGAGTTGTACTCTGGTAATTATTCTAAATTTGAAATTAGAAAAGCAGCAAGACTTGCCGAGCTTGAAAGTAATTTTAAAAAACAACAGCGTGAAGTAGCTCATATGCAGGATTTCGTTCGACGCTTCAGAGCTAAAGCAACGAAGGCACGACAAGCACAAAGTAGAATTAAAGCACTGGAAAGAATGGAGATGATAGCTCCAGCGCATATAGACTCTCCTTTTGAATTTCAAATACCACAAACTGATAAAATTTCAGATCCTTTGTTGGTTATAGATGAAGCTGATATAGGCTATACGTTTCCTATCTTAAGAAATATACGAATAAGCTTACATCCGGGAGACAGAATAGGTCTGCTTGGACCTAACGGAGAAGGTAAATCTACACTTATTAAAAGTCTTACTGGTGAAATACAATTAATAAAAGGAAATAGAACGGAGGGCAAAAATCTTAATATTGGTTATTTCTCTCAGCACCAAGTTGATGATCTAAATCTTGATAAGTCTGC
>DQKS01000091.1 GCA_015660645.1 Gammaproteobacteria bacterium | reverse complement strand
TGTTGTTTTCTCCAATTAAAAAAAGGTGCAAAAGGAAAGTGTATAAGTAAACATTTATAAGGATAAAACTTAAGATAGAAGTGATGAATAGAATTGCTGGTTCTATATTATTAGGTTCATTTATAAAACTAGTAATAAATAAAATAATTACTACACCCCCTGAAAGCATTAGACTAAAAACTGTTATACCAATATTCCATGCTCTTGATGAATCAAGATTCCAAGCTAGCTCTAAGCTTTCAAATACTCCTTTTCCTCTTAAGACAACAAAGTATTGAGCAAAGATTAATTTACCTAGTATAAATATACCTGGAAGTAAAAAAGCAAAAAAACCGAACACAATGGCTAATCCCGTTAAAATGCTAACGCAAAATAAAGGCAAAATATAGTAGAGAGATTTAAAGTAATAATTAATAGTTGATTGAAATGAATTATTACTAATATCTGCTATCACTAGAATTAAAACCCCTGTTAAATGAACTTGTAGGAGTGCTGTAATAAACGTTAAAATCAAAGAGGAGTTTTCGTTATTATTAAAAGAGTACGAAGAGAGAAGACTAACTAGTAGCAGTGGAAATGCACAAGTATTTATAATTTTAAATAGATTTTTAACATAAAATTGATTCGATTTAGTTAGAGCTTCAAGTATCATTGGTTACACAATTTAAACTATAAGGAACAAATAATAAACATGATTGAAATTTGGTCAAAGCCTCAATGCATTTTTTGCGATAAAGCAGTACAACTTTGTGAAATGAAAGGTTTAGAATTTAAAAAATACATGATAGATATAGATTATTCTAGAGAAGATCTTATGGAAAAATTTCCTAATGCTAGAACATTTCCACAAATAACAAAGGATTCTACATACATTGGTGGTTATACAGAGCTAGAAGCATATTTTAATAAATAAAAAAGGATAGTTATGGCCACATTTACTTCCGTTCTTGAATTTCTGACTTACTGGCTTGTTGATCAGTACTGGTTCCCTGCATTTTTAATAGGATCTGGAATTTTCTTTACCTTTTATCTAGGATTTCCTCAGATAAAATATTTCAAACACGGGTGGAGAATTTTATCCGGTAAATATGTAAAAGAAGATACAAAAGGTGAAACGACTCCTTTCCAGGCCTTAACTACAGCTTTATCTGGAACAGTAGGCACTGGAAATATCGGTGGCGTTGCTTTAGCAATCTTTTTAGGTGGTCCTGCAGCTATATTCTGGATGTGGGTAACTGCTTTTCTCGGTATGACAACTAAATTTGTAGAAGTAACTTTAGCCCATAAATATAGGGAAACATTGCCTGATGGCTCTATTTCAGGTGGACCAATGTATTATATTGAGAACGGATTAAAAAAGAGATGGTTAGCTATTTTATTTTCTGTTTGTTTGCTGATGATGTGTATAGGGACTGGCAATATGCCTCAAATTAGCAGCATATCCGTTGTGATGAATGATACTTTTAATATTCCAAAAGTAGTTACTGGTGGTGTCCTGGCAGTTCTTTTATGGATGGTTATTATAGGTGGAATTAAGCGTATAGCTCAAATTGCTTCTAAGCTAGTACCTTTTATGGCATTTTGGTATATAACAGGGGCTCTAGCTGTAATTATTGGTAACTACGAAAATATTATTCCATCTTTCAAACTTATTTTTATTCATGTTTTTACTCCAACGGCAGCCGTAGGAGGCTTTCTTGGAGCCAGCGTAGCCGCTGCTTTAACACGAGGTGTAAATAGAGGTCTATATTCTAATGAAGCTGGGCAAGGTTCAGCACCTATAGCACACGCCTCATCTAAAACAGAAAATCCAGTAGAGGAGGGCATGGTTTCGATCCTAGAACCATTTATAGACACAATTGTAATATGCTCCCTTACAGGGCTAGTTATTTTGTCTTCTGGAGTATGGATGGAGAAATTTGAAAACCGTTTTGAAGAAAGTGCAATATGTTATCTAGATGGTAGTTATAGCGACAAATCTCAGGAAGATATTAAAATTTTACAAGATTATATATACACATGTAATGGACCATTGAGCTACACAGGCAGCTTAGAGATCACAAACGGTCAACTAGTACCTTCTTCAAACATAACTCTTCTTCACAACAGATCAGTATCGGAAGATGTTACTTACTATCAAGAGGATAATGATCTTTTCACAGGGTCTGTAGATATTAGAAATGGTAAGAACTTTACTGAAGATGTAAGGATTGTAGGTAAATCACTTCTTATAGGTGCAGATCTTACTAGTAAGGCCTTTACGAGAAGTATTTTTGGAGATTACGGGCAATATATAGTTGCAATAGGCTTACTACTCTTTGCATTCTCAACGGCCATTGCTTGGTCATACTATGGAGATAGGGCTACTGCCCATTTATTTGGAGAGGGATGGATTCTTTATTATAGAATTATATATGTAGGAGCCTTCTTTACTGCTGCAATTATCGATACGAAAATAGTATGGGATATTGCGACAGTTATTGGTCCAATAGCTACAGTTCCAAATCTAATAGCATTAATTCTTTTAAGAAAGGAAATGAAGTCTATAAGCGATAACTATGAAATGCCTTTAAAAAAGGGTGATTAATTTCATAGAGTTCACATAATTATAAAACATCATTATATTTCAATAACTTATAGGTTATATATAAAGAGGTTACTATCTTGCTATTACTAGATATAGGGGATTTATGACTATAAACTACTACATTAAGTTATTATAAGTTCGTATAATATATATTATGTTAAATTAAAGATTTATCCACAGATCTATTCAATAACAGTTATAAATAACCTAAGACCCCTACTTTCCTAATCCTCCTGTAGTACAATGCCGTTTTTTATTAATAAAGCCTTATGAAATCATTAAGTGGTATTAAAGTGTTAGATCTTACCCATATGCTAGCGGGTCCCTATGCCGGAATGGTATTAGCCGACTTAGGAGCTGATGTGGTTAAAATTGAGCCTTTAGTAACAGGTGAAATGACACGTAGTTTATTAGCTAATGACCCTGACTATTCCTTCAAAGGCTTTGGTGCATATTTTCTTACTTTAAACAGAAATAAAAAAAGTGTTTCAGTTGATCTTAAATCTACTGAGGGATTAAGCGTCTTTTATGATCTTGTTAAATCAGCTGACGTTGTACTAAATAATTTTAGTGCTGGAGTGGTTTCTAAACTTAAAATTGATTTTGATACTCTTAAATGCATTAACCCTAAAATAGTATCATGCTCAATTACTGGATTTGGTGAAACTGGTCCACATTCTTCTAGGCCAGCCTATGATCAAATCATCCAAGCTTATAGTGGAGGAATGTCTATTACTGGACCCGACGCTAACACTCCTACAAGAGCAGGTATTCCTATTGGAGATCTAAGCTCTGGTCTATACAGTGTAATTGGAATTTTATCTGCCCTACTTTCAAAAGAGAAAACTGGTAAAGGGCAAAACGTTGATATTTCACTCTTAGATGTGCAAATTTCTTTATTATCTTATATGGCTACTATGCAAACATTATCTGGAAAGGACCCAGAGCCAATTGGAAATGCACATTTTGTACATGTTCCATACAATACTTTTACAGCAGAAGACGGTTTTATAGTTATAGCTGTTATTACAAATTCTTTTTGGGATTCTCTTTTAGAAGTAGTCAATATAGAAGAGTTAAGAAATCCCGAATTTAGAGATCAACCAGGAAGGCTTGCTAATCAAGAATATATTGAGAATGAGCTTAACAATAAGCTTATTACCAAATCTTCTAGCTATTGGATTAATGAATTAAATAAAGCCAAAGTTCCTTGTGGTCCAATAAATACATTTAGCCAGGCATTGGCAGATGAGCAGGTATCTTATAGAAATATGGTTGTAGATGTTCCACATCCGGATGGTGGACTAGTAAAAATGCCTGGAAACCCGGTTAAGCTTTCTTATACTGGTGAAACTACTTATTCCCCTCCTCCACACCTAGGGCAAGACACAAGAAAAATTTTAGAAACTTGGGCTGGTTACGATGCTTCTAAAATAGAAGCCCTAATAACCAGTAAAGTTATACAAGCTGCAGATTAATAAACTAAAATAAATTTATCTAGGATATAACTTATAATGGCTAAAACCACTGTAACTGCAGCTAGAAACACTAACAACTTTCCAAATTTAAATTCTTTTTCTTTCATTTTTCTCTTTTGATAATTCACTAACTAAGGCAAAATCTATTATATATGGCAAAACAAGATTTAATTGAAATGGATGGAGAAGTTATCGAGACCCTCCCGAATACTACATTTAGAGTAAAACTTGAAAATGAGCATGTTGTTACTGCCCATATATCTGGAAGAATGCGCAAGCATTACATAAGAATTTTAACTGGAGATAAAGTTAAGGTAGAAATTACACCTTATGATCTTTCTAAGGGAAGAATAATATTTAGAGCTCGTTAAGATACCTTTTCTTTGTTTTTTATATTCTCTTTATATTTTATATCTATATTACCCTTGTTAAGGTCAACATAAGCAATTCCTCCATTTTTGGATAAATTACCAAAAAGAATTTGTTCTGCTAGTTCTTTTTTAATTGTGTCTTGAATTAACCTTTGCATGGGACGTGCACCCATATTCTTATCGTACCCGTTTTCAACTAACCATTCTCTAACTTTATCAGAAACCTCAATTTGAACTTTTTGTTGATCTAATTGTACTTGTAATTCAACCAAGAATTTATCAACAACTGTTCTTATTACCTCTACAGGCAGAGGGTTGAATTGGATAATTCCATCCACTCTATTTCTAAACTCAGGTGAGAAAGTTTTTTTGATCATTTCAGTTGCATCCGTGGAATGATCTTGAGACTGAAATCCCATGGATGCCCTGCTCATATCTTGAGCTCCAGCATTAGTAGTCATTATTACTACTGTATTTCTAAAATCTGCTTTTCGTCCGTTATTATCAGTTAATGACCCATGGTCCATAACTTGTAACAATATATTAAATACTTCAGGGTGGGCCTTTTCTATTTCATCCAATAATATTACAGAATGTGGGTGTTTTGAAACTGATTCCGTTAATAGTCCTCCTTGGTCATATCCAACATATCCTGGAGGAGCTCCAATTAGGCGCGAAACTGTATGACGTTCCATATATTCAGACATATCAAATCTTACAAACTCTATACCCATTATTAACGCCAGTTGTTTGCTCACTTCTGTCTTTCCTACTCCTGTAGGCCCGGAAAATAAAAATGAACCAATTGGTTTGCCTTCTGTTCGCAATCCTGCTCTTGCTAACTTAATTGTAGAAGCTAAACTTTCTATTGCTTCGTTTTGGCCAAAAATTACTCTTTTAAGATTTTCTTCTAGTTTTTCTAGAGAAACTTTATCTGAAGAAGAAACAGTTTTAACTGGAATTCTTGCCATAGAAGCTACTATTTTTTCTACATCTATCTCAGATACGGTCTTCTTTCTTTTATTTTTTGGTAAGAGTCTTTGTTTCGCGCCAGCTTCATCAACTACATCTATAGCTTTATCAGGCAGGAATCTTTCATTTATATGTTTAGAAGATAATTCTGCAGCGGCCCTTAAAGCATTATCCGTATATCTAATATCATGATGTTTTTCAAATCTAGTCTTTAAGCCTTTTAAAATACTATATGTCTCATCAACAGAAGGTTCTGTAATATCTACTTTTTGAAATCTTCGTGAAAGAGCTCTATCCTTTTCAAAAATACCCCTAAATTCCTTATAAGTTGTTGACCCAATAAACTTAAGCCCACCTTTAGCCAGAGAAGGTTTTAATAAATTAGAGGCATCCATCACACCGCCAGAAGTAGCGCCTGCTCCTATAATAGTATGGATTTCATCTATAAATAATATAGCGTTCTCATCTTCACTTAGTTCTTTAAGAACCTGCTTTAGCCTTTCTTCAAAATCACCTCTATACTTAGTGCCTGCTAACAAAGAACCCATATCTAATGAATATATATGACTTTCTTTAATTAAATCTGGAACTTTCTGATCATTTATTAATTTGGCTAAACCTTCTGCTATAGCTGTCTTTCCAACACCAGATTCTCCGACTAATAAAGGGTTATTCTTGCTTCTTCTCGCCAATATCTGAATAACCCTCTCTACTTCTTCAGATCTTCCTATCAAGGGGTCTATCAGACCTTCTTTGGATTGTTGATTAAGATTAACAGTAAATTTCGAAAGAGCAGAAGACTTTTCTGGAGTGTTTTCTGGTTCTCCTTCAAAATCTAAATCTTCCTGTGTATCGTCATTTGGTTTCCCATGACTCAAATAAGATACTGCATCTAATCTTGAGAGACCTTGCTGTTCCAGTAAATAAACACTATGACTTTCCTTCTCGCTAAAAATAGCAATTAAAACATTTGAACCTTTTACTTCTTTCTTTCCTGAAGATTGAACATGAAAAACAGCTCTTTGAAGTACCCGTTGAAACCCAAGGGTTGGTTGAATTTCTCGATCACTTTCTTCCTCAATTTTTGGAGTTGTAGATCCTATAAATTCTTCTAAATCTATTTTAAGAGTTTCTATATTAATATTATTTGATTGCAATAGATCTAAAGAATCTGAATTGCTCAAGAGAGAGAGAAGCAGGTGCTCCACAGTTACAAATTCATGGTTTTGGCTATGAGCCAATTGAAAGGCTTCATTTAGATTTTGTTCTAATTCTTTATCTATCATTTATCTTCTTCCACTTGCTCTATATCGCTTACTAAAGGATGTTCGTTGTCTTTTGCAAAATTATTGACATGTGCACTCTTAGTTTCAGCTACCTCTTTAGTAAATATACCGCAAACTCCCTTTCCATGTGTATGTATCGCTAACATTACTTGCTGAGCCTTATCTCTATTAAAACCAAAGATAGCCTGAAGAATATAAACAACAAATTCCATAGGAGTATAATCGTCATTAAGAATGATGACTCTATACAACGGGGGTTTTTTTGTTTTAGGTTTTTCTAATACCACTATGGTAGAGGTATTACCAGAATTATCTTCTTCTTTATTAGATTTAATAAATTTATTATCTTCTTGAACAGGCATTAGTCCATGTTGTTAATAATAGCTTCTCCGAATTCTGAACATTTAAGCAGGCTTGCTCCACTCATTAGTCTTTCGAAGTCATATGTTACCGTTTTATTTCTTATTGTCTTTGACAACCCTTCAATAATAAGATCAGCAGCTTCAGTCCAACCCATGTAACGTAACATCATTTCAGCTGAAAGAATCAAAGAACCTGGATTTACCTTATCTAAGCCAGTATATTTCGGTGCCGTTCCGTGAGTAGCCTCAAATAAAGCTACCTTGTCACCTAAATTAGCTCCCGGAGCAATTCCTATGCCCCCTACTTCTGCAGCCAAGGCGTCTGATATATAGTCTCCATTAAGATTTAATGTAGCTATAACACTGTATTCATCAGGTCTAGTTAATATTTGTTGTAAAAAAGCATCAGCTATTACGTCTTTTATTATTATTTCTTTGCCAGTAGTTGGATTTTTTAATGAGTGCCAAGGTCCTCCATCAAGTTCCTCAGCCCCATATTTTTTAACTGCCAGTTGATAACCCCAGTCTTTAAAAGATCCTTCTGTAAATTTCATAATATTACCTTTATGTACAAAGGTAACTGAATCCCTGTCATTTAATATTGCATATTGAATTGCCTTATCTACTAATCTTTCTGTTCCTTGTTTAGAGACTGGTTTTATTCCAATACCGCAATTTTCAAGAAAACGAATTTTAGTAACTCCCATTTCTTTAGTTAAAAATTTTATAACTTTATCAGCTTCTGGTGACCCAGCTTCCCATTCAATACCTGCATAAATATCTTCAGAATTTTCTCTGAATATCACCATATCTGTTTTTTCAGGACTTACAACAGGACTAGGCACTCCATCAAAATATCTAATTGGCCTTTGACACACATACAAGTCTAGTTCTTGTCTTAAGGCCACATTTAAAGATCTTATACCTCCACCTACCGGTGTTGTTAAAGGCCCTTTAATACCTATCAGGTATATTTCAAGTGCTTTTAAAGTTTCTGGTGGCAACCAATTATCTTCACCGTAAACAGCAAGAGATTTCTCTCCACAATAAATCTCCATCCAAGAGATCTTTCGTTTTCCTTCATATGACTTTGCTACAGCTGTATCAACTACGTTTATCATTACTGGAGTAATATCAGAGCCTATCCCATCTCCTTCAATAAAAGGAATAATAGGATTATCTGGAACTACAAGTGCACCTGCGCTATCAATAGTTACCTTTACTCCATCTTTTGGTTCAGTTATATGTTTAAATTCCATATTATTGCGCTTAAATTGTTGTAATCCCTGAAGGAAACGCATTATATAGTAAATTTTTAATAAGGTTAATGAGCAAAGGTAAAGTATTAGTAGGGTTGTCTGGAGGTGTCGATTCTTCAGTTTCAGCTTATTTATTACAAAAAGAAGGGTACGAAGTAGATGCTTTATTTATGCGCAATTGGAAAGATGATGATGGCACTCCTTATTGCAGTATAAAAGAAGATTTTATGGATGCTACCTTTGTAGCAGATCAATTGAATATTCCCATTAAAGAGTTAAATTTTTCTTTAGATTACAAGGAAAGAGTTTTTAAATATTTTTTGGATGAGCTTGAAGCTGGTAATACTCCTAATCCAGATATTCTTTGCAATAAAGAGATAAAATTTGACGTTTTCTATAAATATGCGATGAATTCTAATTACGACTTTATAGCAACAGGTCACTATGCTCGAATAGAGGATATAAATGATACATATTCTTTGATAAAGGGTAGTGATGGAAATAAAGATCAGAGTTATTTTCTTCATGCAATTAATGGAGAAGTTTTAAAAAACACACTCTTCCCAATAGGGGAACTAGAAAAAAGTAAAGTAAGAGAAATTGCCAGAAAGAAAGGTTTAATTACAAGCGAAAAAAAGGACAGTACGGGTATCTGCTTTATAGGAGAAAGGCCTTTTCCAGAATTTTTAAGCAACTATATTAAGAAAAGTCCTGGCCCTATATGCAACGAGAATGGTGATGTTCTAGGTCAACACAAAGGATTGGCTTTCTACACTTTAGGACAACGTCAAGGCCTAGGAATTGGAGGCCAAAAAACTACCGATAACAAACCTTGGTATGTAGCCAATAAAGATATAACTAATAACATCGTCACTGTGGTCCAAGGAAATGATCACCCTCTTCTCTTTTCAAAAAATCTTACTACGAAGAATCTCCATTTAATAAATCCTATAGCTGATTCAGAGTTCGAGGCTATGGCCAAAGTACGATACAGGCAGAAAGATCAAAAATGTAACATTAAAATTTCAGATAAGCATTTAACTGTTCATTTCAAAGAAGCTCAAAGAGCTGTGACTCCTGGGCAATCTGTTGTTCTTTATAAAAATGATATTTGTTTGGGTGGTGGAGAAATTTCAGAGGTCTCTTGATCTTTCTTTGCGGCTATCTATCAAAGCAAATTTTTCTTGTTTATTAAGTTTTTTTATTTCAGATTCTCTTTTAGTCGAAAGAGATCTATTTTCCAAGAATTCTTGATAAACCAATTTAAATGGACCTCGGCCTTTTGTGTACTTTGCTCCGTTGCCTGATTCGTGGTCTTCTAGCCTTCTAGCTATGTTATTTGTTATACCAGTGTATAAAGATTTATCGGCGCATTTAAGTATGTAAACAGACCAAGTCAATTTCAAAGAGACATTAATTGATAAGATAGCTCGTTAACCAGATAACAGCTATTAATATTACAGCTATAGTACAAAGCCAGGCTCGTATTCTTGCTTCTTTTTCCATTATGGAGATTTATAAATTTCTCCACCTTTCATAACAAAATCAATGGATTCTAAGACTTCTATATTCAATAGTGGATCCTTTGATACTGCTACTAAGTCAGCATATTTGCCTGGTGAAATACTTCCTAATATTGAGCTCTGACCTAGTAAAATTGATGCCTCGCGTGTTGCTGACAAGATTGCTTGCAAGGCTGGCATTCCCGCTTCAACCATTTCTTTAAATTCTTCTGCATTTTTTCCATGGGCAGAAACACCTGTGTCTGTACCAAAGGCTATTTTAACTCCCGCTTGATATGCCTTAGAAAAAGTTGTTTTTAGCTGAGGACCAATTTCCAAAGCTTTAGGTTGCACTAAGTCTGGAAAGAATCCATCTATTCGCGCCTTATCTGCCACCCATGCTCCTGCTAAAAGAGTAGGTACATAATAAGTGCCCCTTTCTCTCATTAATTTCATCACTTCTGCATCCATTAGAGTTCCGTGCTCGATTGAATCAACACCTGATATAACTGCCCTTTTAATTCCTTCAGCTCCGTGTGCGTGTGCGGCAACTTTGAAACCATAATCCTTTGCAGCAGTTACAATTGCTGAAATTTCTTCAAGAGTCATTTGAGGATTTTGACCATTTTTAGCGTTACTTAAAACACCGCCAGTGGCAGTTATTTTAATTAGATCAGCTCCTTCCTTATAACGGAATCTAACTGCCTTGAAGGAATCATCTTTATTATTAATAACACCCTTTGAAGGGCCAGGGTCACTTGAAAGATCTGGTCTTAAAGAATTAGTTGGATCTCCATGTCCTCCCGAAGAAGAGATTGTTTTACCTGATGAAAAAATTCTTGGACCTGCGACGACTCCCCCATTGACCGCGTTCCTTAACGAAACTGTTACATTATTTGAATCTCCTAAATTTCTAACCGAAGTAAAACCTGCAAGTAATGTTTTATTAGCATTAGCTACTGCTTTAATAGCATAATCTGCTGCACTGGATGAAATGCTCTCTTGGTAACTTTTGGACGAATACTCACCATCAAGATGAACATGCATATCAATAAGCCCAGGAAGAACGAAGTAGGCGGTTAGATCCACATAGAGGTCATCGGGCTCAGGAACTATATAACCAGTTTCTACTCTAGTGATAAGTTCATTTTCAATTACAATGCTCATTTCTTTTAAAGGTTGTGATCCCGTTCCATCTAGCAAAGATCCAGCATGAATAACTGTGGCCCCTTCAATATCAATAGAAAAAACTAGAATAAATGGAAATAAAGACTGTAATAATAATTTTAAATTTTTTTTCATACAATTAAACCTTCTCAAAGATCATTATCGAGGAAAGTAAACAACACTAAGATATAATAAATAAGAATTATGAAAATAGACACACTTAAAACGTTATCTCCTCTAGATGGTAGATATTATGAGGCAAATAACGATTTAAGAGATATTTTAAGCGAATATGGACTTATTCACTACAGAATTAAAGTAGAGATAGAATGGTTTGTTCATCTTTCTAAACAAAGAACAATTCCAGAACTTCCCAAGCTAACAATTAAAGATAATTCTTATCTAACTGATTTAATTAATAATTTTACAGAAAAAGAAGCCTTAGAAATTAAGAAATTAGAAAAGAAAACAAATCATGATGTTAAAGCTGTTGAATACTACTTAAAAGAAAAATTTTCTAAATCCTCTAAACTCCTTAAGTACGTTGAATTTATACATTTTGCTTGTACTTCTGAAGATATTAATAACCTTGCTTACTCGCTTATGATAAGAGATAGCTCTAATTACCTAATTAAGAATGACATAGCTGTTATCGAGCGTATTCTAAAGAAGAAATCTAAAGCTTATGCCAATGTTCCTATGTTATCTAGAACCCATGGCCAGACTGCTACACCAACAACAATGGGCAAAGAAATTGCTAATACTCTGGCAAGAATAAGAACCATAAAGAAATCTATAGATACAATAAAATTAACAGGAAAAATCAATGGAGCTGTTGGAAATTATAATGCTCATCTAATTGCTTACCCTAAAGTAGACTGGTTAGGAATCTCTAAGCAGTTTGTATTTTCTCTTGGATTGGATTGGAATCCTTACACCACGCAGGTTGAGCCAAAAGATCAAATAGCTGAGTTATTTTTTAATTATGTAAGGCTGAATAATGTCCTCATAGATTTTTCTAGGGATATTTGGGGATATATTTCTCTTGGTTATTTCTCTCAAGAGCTAAAAGAAGGTGAAGTTGGCTCTTCAACTATGCCTCATAAAATTAACCCCATTGACTTTGAAAATGCTGAAGGAAATTTAGGCTTATCCAATGCTCTACTCACTCATATTTCTAACACAGTAGTTATATCTCGGTGGCAGAGAGATCTTTCAGATTCAACAGTAATGAGAAATATCAGTGGTTGTTTTGGATATATGAGTATTGCCTTAAAATCTCTAGAAAGAGGAATTGGTAAATTAAAAATTAATAAATCTAGAATTAAAGAAGATTTAGAAAATTCCTGGGAAGTTTTAACTGAAGCTGTTCAGACAGTGTTAAGAAAAAACCTAATACCTAACGGCTATGAGTTAATGAAAGACTTATCTAGAGGTAAATCAATTAATAAGAATGATTTGTTAGTTCTTATAAATAAGCTTGATATACCAGAGGAGGATAAATTAACTCTTCGTAAGTTAAACCCATCTTCGTACTTAGGTTTGGCTAAGAAACTAGCTAAAGATATATAAATATTGTTGTTTTAATAGTTATCTCCGTTAAAATGCCCCATCTTTTTTTCGTAATAGTAAAAAAAAGGAATTGGGTTTAAAGGAGATGGTTGTGGCTGGAGATGACTCCATAAATATAATACTTTTACATTGAGGAATAGCGATGACTACATATAAGAAAATTCTAGAAAGCTTTTTGAAATTGAAAGCTTCAGGAAAAGATGCGCACAAAAATATAAACCCGGAGCACGCTGCAAGGATGAGATGGCAAAATCAATTTCAAACAGGTATTGATATAGCTAAGTACACTTCTGCAATTATGAGAAGAGATATGGATGCTTATGATGCTAATACATCAGCTTATACTCAATCTCTAGGCTGTTGGCATGGCTTTATAGGTCAACAAAAATTAATTTCTATTAAGAAACACTTCGGATCTACTAATAAGAAGTATTTGTACCTATCAGGATGGATGGTTGCTGCACTTCGTTCTGAATTTGGCCCCCTTCCTGATCAATCTATGCATGAAAAAACTGCTGTCTCTAGTTTAATTAAAGAACTTTACACCTTCTTAAGACAAGCAGATGCTCGAGAACTTGCTGGTCTTTTTAGAGAACTTGACTCAGCACCTGAAGCTGAAAAAGGTCCTATCCAAGAAAAAATAGATAATTTTGAAACACACGTAGTTCCAATTATTGCTGATATTGATGCCGGTTTTGGTAATGAAGAGGCAACCTATTTAATGGCTAAACAGATGATAGAAGCCGGTGCTTGCTGCATACAAATAGAGAACCAAGTCTCCGATGAAAAACAATGCGGTCATCAAGATGGCAAAGTCACCGTTCCTCATGCAGATTTCTTAGCTAAAATAAACGCCGTTCGCTACGCCTTTTTAGAGTTGGGTGTTGATGATGGAGTTATTGTTGCGCGTACAGACTCTTTAGGTGCAGGGTTAACAGAACAAATAGCTATTACACACTCAGTTGGTGATCTGGGTGATCAATACAATTCTTTTCTTGATGTTGAAGATGTAAGAGAAAAAGAAATGAAACATGGTGATGTCTTAATATATCAAAACGGTAAAGTTGTTCGTCCTAAACGGTTACCTAGTAACCTTTATCAATTTAGGAAGGGAACCGGAAAAGAACGCTGTATTCTTGATTCTATTACAAGCCTTCAAAATGGTGCTGATTTGATTTGGATTGAAACAGAAAAACCTCATATAGGTCAAATTAGCAACATGATGGATGAAATTAAAAAGGTTGTACCGAATGCAAAGCTAGTTTACAACAATAGTCCTTCTTTTAACTGGACGTTAAATTTTCGTCAACAAATTTTTGATGCTATGGAAGGGGGTGAAAAAGACACTTCTTCTTACGAGAGAGCAGATCTAATGAATGAAAAATATGATACCACAGAACTTGGCATTGAAGCTGATGAAAAAATACGTACATTTCAAGCAGATGCATCGAGAGAAGCTGGAATATTCCATCATTTAATTACTCTTCCCACTTATCACACTGCAGCTTTATCTACAGATAATTTAGCTAAAGAATATTTTGGCGACAAAGGAATGCTTGGTTATGTAGAAGGTGTTCAAAGAAAAGAAATTAGAGAAGGTGTTGCAAGTGTAAAGCATCAAAACATGGCGGGTTCAGATATGGGTGATGATCACAAAGAATATTTTGCAGGCGATGCAGCCCTTAAAGCTTCAGGTGACGATAACACCATGAATCAATTCAAGTAGGATAATTGACTTAAAAGGGAGCTGTTAGCTCCCTTTTTTTAAATCTCAGAACATTTAGAAGGGTTTCCTCCGCATATTTCACATTCTCTATCCGGTTCTAGGTTTTGCAAACCCCCACAGGATCCGGTGATGGGCTTTCTTCCAAATAAAACACCTAAGGACATAGCTGTTACGAGTAGTAAAAGGATAATAAAAGTTAAAATTAACGTCATCATGATTCTATTGTAACGTTTTTTTAAAACTTTCAGAAAGTCGGACTATGTATTCTCCATTTTCTTTTAATAAAAAGATTGTTTCTAAATTGTGTTGATTTGCAAACTTCATGCCCTTTTCTGGACCCATGGCATTAAGAGCCGTAGCTAGAGCATCTGCTTTCATGGCACTGTCCGATATTACACTCACAGACGAGCCTCTAACTTCAAGAGACATACCATCTTTAGGATTAATAGTGTGAGAGTAAACTTTATCTTCAAATAATTTAAAATTTCTATAATCACCAGAAGTAGCCATTGAAAATATTTCTTTGATGTCAGTTTTAATCTTAAAAATAGATTGCCCGGGTAAATCTGGATGAGAGATACCTACAGTCCAAGGTATGTTGTTTGATTTATAGCCGTAAGCTTTTATCTCGCCCCCTACTTCTATTAAAAAACCTGTAACTTCATCATTCTCTATAAAAACATCATACAGTTGATCAATCGCAAATCCTTTAGCTATTGCCGAAAGATCAATTTTGACATCACTATTCCTTTTAACTTTTCCTTCGAGGAAATTAACTGAAACTGCATCACAACCAATTCTTTGTAATGAATTAATTATTTGATTCATAGAAGGTAAATCTTTAACTTTACTTGGACCGAAGCCCCAAATATTTACCAACCCCCCTACCGTAACATCGAAATAGCCATCAGATAGATTACAAATCTCTATTGCATGACTTAAAACTTTGATGAAGGAAGGTGAAGATTCAATCCACTCACCTAATGTAGCCTCATTAAATTTACTAATAAAAGAGGTAGGTATATAAGTAGACATTTCCTGGTTAACTTCTTCTAAAGTATTATGAATTAAGAGATCTGTAAAATCTAAAGAAGTGCCTACAACAGAAATATTATAGTAAGTGCCCATGGTAGTTCCCGAAAAATTCTGTACAGAATCTTCTTTGGTAAAATAAACAATAATAACCAAGAGAATCCCTACCAATACAATAAAGAATCTTAGAGGGGAAAAGAAATTAGATATATTCAAGAAATACTAATTTAACTACCAAAATCATCAAACTTAATGGCTTCGGGTTCTACGCCTAAATCATCCAACATCTTAAAGCAAGCATCCATCATCATGGGAGGTCCACACATATAATATTCGCAATCTTCAGGAGCATCGTGGTTTTTTAAGTATTGATCATGAATAACTTGATGAATGAACCCTGTGTAGCCTCCCCAGTTATCTTCAGGAAGAGGATCTGATAAAGCAACGTGCCAGTTAAAGTTTACATATTTTTCAGCTAAAGCATCATACTCTTCAGTATAAAACATCTCTCTTAAACTTCGTGCGCCATAAAAGAAGGTTATTTTTCTATTAGAATTTAAACGAAGAAGTTGGTCGAAAATATGAGATCTCATTGGAGCCATGCCAGCTCCACCTCCAATAAATACCATTTCATTATCTGTATCTTCTGCAAAAAAATCTCCAAACGGGCCGAATATAGTTAGTTTCTCACCTTCTTTTAAATTAAAAATATAAGAGGTCATTTCTCCAGGCGGAAAATCTGTTCCGGGAGGAGGAGAGGCAATTCTAATATTAAATTTCATGATTCCTTTTTCATTGGGGTAATTAGCCATTGAATAGGCTCTTATGACAGGCTCACGAGTAGTAGCCTTATTATCCCAAACTCCAAATCTGTCCCAATCATCATGATATTCTTCCAATATATCAAAACTCTTGTAGTCTAAAGAATAAGGGGGTATTTCCATCTGAACATAACCTCCTGCCTTGAATCCCACCTCTTCTCCTTCCGGAAGTTTTAAAACTAATTCTTTAATAAATGTTGCTACATTATCATTTGAAATAACCTCACATTCCCATTTTTTTGCACCAAACACTTCACTAGGAACAATGATTTGCATATTATCTTTAACTGGAACCTGGCATGACAGTCGCCAACCTTCTTTTTTCTCTTTATTTGTAAAATAAATCTCTTCAGTAGGTAAGATAGATCCTCCTCCCTCTAAGACCTGGCATTTGCATTGTTCGCAAGTTCCTTTGCCGCCACAAGCCGAAGATAAAAATAGGTTCTGAGAAGCTAAAGTTTGAAGTAATTTTCCTCCAGCTTGCACAACAACACTCTTTGCAGAGTCATTCATCTCAATAGTTATATCTCCAGTGCTTACTAACAATCTTCTAGCTCCTAAGATAATCAACACCATAGTGTTAACAGCTATAGTAAAAACTAAGATGCCCAAAAATATTTCATTTTCTAAAAGAGTATTCATCGTTACAAAGAAATTCCTCCAAAAGAAAGAAAACCGAAGCACATCAGCCCTACTGTTATAAAAGTTATACCCAGACCTTCCAGTCCGTCAGGAATATCTGCATATTTTAACCGCTCTCTTATTCCTGCAAGAGCAACAATAGCTAGAGCCCAACCTGTTCCTGCTCCAAAACCGTACACTACACTTTCTACAAAAAAATAATTACGCTCAACCATAAACAAGGAACCACCTAGAATGGCGCAATTTACAGTAATTAAAGGAAGAAAGACTCCAAGGGCGTTGTATAAAACCGGAATATACTTATCTAAGAACATCTCAAGAATTTGAACTACTGCAGCAATGATACCTATATAACTTATTAGACCTACAAACGTTAGGTCCGTATCAGAAAGTCCTGCCCACGTAAGAGCGCCTTCTTTTAGTACATGATTGTAAATTAAATTGTTGATAGGAACAGTAATAGTAAGTACAACTATTACAGTAATTCCCAATCCAATTGCTGTATCTATTTTTTTTGAAATAGCTAAAAAAGTACACATACCCAAGAAAAAAGCTAGAGCTATATTTTCTATAAAAACTGCTGTTATAAAGAGGTTCAAGTAATATTCAAACATATTAAGCCCCCTCTTCCGATTCAAGACTATTTTTTGCAACCCTGTACTTAGGAACTTCTACTTGTTCAGTTTTCCAAGATCTAAGGCCCCAGATCATTAATCCTATAAGAAAGAATGAGCTAGGAGCTAATAGTAAGAAATTATTTCCTACATACCATCCTCCATTTTGAACTAGAGGTAATATTTCAAAACCAAACAATGTTCCTGCCCCTAATAATTCCTTAATAAAGGCCAGGAGAATGAGAATAATACTATATCCCAGGCCATTGCCCAGACCATCTACAAAACTTAACCAGGGTCCATTTTGCATAGCAAATGCTTCTGCCCTTCCCATAACTATACAATTTGTAATTATTAAGCCTACAAAGACCGAAAGAGTTCTACTTGTTTCATAATCAAATGCCTGTAAAAGCTCGTCAACAAGCATTACCAAGGTGGCAATAATAGTCATTTGAACGATTATTCTTATATTGTTGGGTATGTGGTTTCGTATTAAAGAAACTAAAAGGCTAGAAAAGGAAACAACTACAGTTAAAGCTACGCACATAATGAGCGTGGGATAAAGACTTCCCGTTATAGCCAAGGCTGAGCAGATTCCTAATATCTGTAAAGCTATAGGATTATCATTAAAAATTGGATTTAAGAGGACTTCTTTAATTTTAGACATCTGCATTCTCATCTTTACTTAACATTTCTTTCATATAAGGACCATATCCTAGGTCGCCTAACCAAAAGCTAAGCAAATTTGATACCCCTCTACCCGTGATTGTTGCGCCCGAAAGTCCGTCTACTTGATATTGTGCTTTTGGAGAAGTTTTATCGACAGAGCCTTTTATGACAGAAATAAGTATTTCCCCAGTTTCTGAAGATATTTTTTTACCTTCCCACAAAGCTTTCCATCTCGGGTTATCAACTTCTGCACCTAGGCCTGCTGTTTCTTTGTGCTGGTAGAACTCTAGTCCAATGATAGTTTTAAAATCTGACTCCAATGCTAAGAATCCGTACAAGGTTCCCCAAAGACCATATCCTCTTACAGGAAGAATAATGGCTGATAGCTTGTCATTTTGGTAGTGCAAATAAACTTTCTGATAATTTTCTCTTCTTTTTAAGGTCGCAATGTCTTGATCGACAGATAGAACTGTAGAAGTATTCACGTCTCTGGCGTAATCACGTTCTGAAAAAGATGATAAATTAATTGAAGAATCGTATCTGCCAGTGTCTAAGTTTATAATTTTTGATTCAATGCTTCCAAAAAGTTCTTCTACAGTTTTGTTTTCATCTAGTATCTTAGCTGAAGCTAGTATTTTTTTTTGCTTGTCTAATCTAACGTTAGCCTCTTGAAGATCTTTAAGACTAACTGCTGTATAAGAAATAATAGCAGAGCAAAATAAGCACAATAATATTGCAACCAATAGAGTTTTAGAGATGGTGTCGTTATTTCTCATTATTAAAAGACCGCCCTTTTTCTTTTTTTAATATTCCTTTCTTGAATGAAATGATCTATCAAAGGGGCGAATAAATTAGCAAACAATATGGCTAACATCATTCCCTCAGGGAAGGCTGGATTTATAACTCTAATAAGAACAACCATAATGCCTATGAGAATTCCATAGTACCACCTGCCTAGGTTTGTGTGAGACCCTGAAACAGGTTCTACAGCCATAAAAGCTAATCCAAAAGCATAACCACCAATAACAACATGCCAATAGAAAGGTAGATTAAACATAGGGTTTGTTTCAGAACCAATCATATTAAAAATTGAAGACATGAAGGCTGTTCCAGCAAGAACGCCTAAGATAATTCTCCAAGAGGCCACCCTTGTATATAGGAGTACAAGCAACCCTATAAGGATAAAGAGAGTAGAAGTTTCTCCTACAGAACCAGGTATGCTTCCTATAAAGGCCTCCAACCAAGAATGACTTGCTTCTATGCCTTGCATTCCATCTTGTGCTCCTATTCCAAGTAAAGTGGGAGAAGTATAACCATCCAGAGCAACCCAAACCGAATCTCCAGACCAAGTTAGCGGGTATGCAAAGTATAAAAAAGCTCTACCAGTTAAAGCTGGGTTTAAAAAATTCTTACCAGTTCCACCAAAGATTTCCTTCCCTATAACTAAACCAAAACTTATTCCTAGAGCAACTTGCCACAACGGCGCATCAGGTGGGCAACAAAGAGCAAAAAGAACAGTTGTTACAAATGCCCCTTCATTAATCTCATGTCCTCTAACTATTGCAAATATAATTTCCCAAGTTATTCCTACAATAAAAGTTACTAGATAAATTGGAATAAAATAACATGCCCCATACCAGATGCAGTCAAAGATATTATTTGGATCATAATTACATAATAAATTGATGAAAATTGTATGCCAATCTCCTTCTGGAATAGCTCCGCCCAACGCCTCAATGCCTGTGAGAGCTTGAAAACCAATATTATACATTCCATAAAACATCGCCGGGAAAGTAGATAACCAAACTACCACCATAATTTTCTGTAAATCAGAACTATCCCTTATGTGAACTGAACCAAAAGTTCTCTTGTCAGATGAATAGAATAGATTTTCAAAAACATCAAACAAAGGAAACCATTTTTCTAGAGACCCGCCTTTAGAGAAATTAGGTTTTATTTTATCTAGAAGTCTTCTTAAAGGTTTCATGTTAACCCTCAACTTCTATTTGATTGAGGTTGCTTCTAAGTAAAGAACCAAAATCATATTTACTAGGGCAAACAAAACTACAAAGAGCAAGATCTTCTTCATCAAGCTCTAGTCCTCCTAAGTCTTGGATTTTTTCAGTATCTCCTACGACTATGTACCGCATTAAAACAGTAGCTAAAAGGTTCAAAGGCAGCACTTCTTCATAAACCCCTATGGGCACAATAGCTCTATCAGATCCATTCATTAGTGTTTTAAACTTAAATTTTTTCTTACGAAACAAAGAGGAAGTAAAGAGCGGGATTTGAGAAAATTTTCTTGGACCTGGGTTGAGCCAATTCATGAATTCTCTATCTACTTTACTAGATTCACATACAACTGATATTTGAGAATGATATTTTCCTAAATAAGCATAAGGTCCTATTGCTTCTCTACCGTTGATGACAGATCCTGAGATAATTCTATTATCCCTATGAGTAAGTTCTCCAGCACAAATTTCGTCTGTGCATGCACCTATCCTGGTTTCTACATGACGAGGTTTTAGTACTTGAGGTCCTGCCAAAGTTATTATTTTTTTCTTTGGTAGTTTTCCTGTCAAGAACAATTCTCCAAAGGAGATGACGTCTTGATAATTGATTGACCAGTTGACATTAGTTAGAGTAGCTGGAGACAAGAAATGCATATGTGTTCCTGCTAGACCCGCAGGATGGGGACCCTCAAATACTTGTTCAATAATTGTGTTATCTTCATCTAGACTTATAGAAAAATCTAGGCCTACACAAAGATGAATATTGTTTTCAGTTAGAGTTTTAATAACTTTAAGACCAGCCTTAAAGTAATCTTTATTTAGATTGATTATCAAATCAACATTGGCACTTAATGGATTTGTATCGATGGCTGTGATAAAAATATTTGCTGGAATAGAATTAATAGCAGGAATTTTGCTAAATGGTCGTGTTCTAAAGCTTGTCCATAAACCAGAATTAACTAATTGACGTTTTATTTGGACACTATTTCCTATTTCCAGGTCTTCTATCCTATATGGAAGAAAGTCTAGACTTTCTTCATTGTCAGCAATTTCAATAACCACCGATTGAAGAGTTCTTCTTGCACCTCTATTAATTGATTCAATTTTACCTCCAGCTGGCGAAGTAAAAATTACCCCTGGATTTTTTTTGTCTTCGAATAGAGCCTGTCCTAGTTTTACACTATTCCCTTCTTCTACAAGCATAGTTGGTTTCATGCCGTTGTAGTCGGATCCTAACAAGGCAACAGACCTAACTTTTTTAGACGCATCAAGTGAATCAGCCGGAGTTCCACTGATCGGGACGTTTAAACCTTTTTTAACTTTTATCATTCCCTAGCAAATTAAAGAGAGACAAACCACAAAGATCGCGCGCGTATTATAAAGATGGAAAGACTACTTAGCTAGGAAGTTTAGTCAAATTTGGGATATCTTTTGTATGTCAACCCTACCATTTCCTTAGCAACCCCAAGCAATTGAGCTGTATATCCAAACTCGTTGTCATACCATACGTAAATTACACAATTCTTTCCATTAACTATGGTTGCAGCAGAATCTACAATTCCCGCATGAGTATTACCAACAAAGTCACTAGAAACAACTTCAGGTGAATTTGTATAACCTATCTGGTTTTTATATTCAGAATGAAAAGCTTTTTGTCTTAAAAATAAATTTAAGTTTCCTAATTCTACATCAACACCTAACTCTAATTTCATAATAGCTAATGAAACATTCGGAGTTGGTACTCTAACCGCATTGGCAGTTAATTTTCCCTTAAGTTCAGGTAGGACTTGTGTAATTGCCTTATCAGCTCCCGTCTCTGTTATGACTATATTTAAAGCAGCGCTTCTACCTCTCCTTTCTTTCTTATGAAAATTATCAATGAGGTTTTGATCATTAGTATAAGAATGAACACTTTCAATATGTCCTGACTCGATAGCATACTCTTCATCAATAACTTTCAGAACTGGAACGATTGCATTAGTGGTGCATGATGCAGCCCCCAAAATTGTATCAGTCGAGTTCATAGCTGAATTATTAATTCCATGTACAATATTTTTTATGCCATCTTTACCTGGCGCTGTAAGTAAAACTTTCTGTATTCCCTTGCAATTTAGATGTTGTTCAAGACCTTTCCTATCTCTCCAAACTCCAGTGTTATCAACCAAGAGCGCATCTTTTATACCGTAGTCCATATAATTTACTGATGCAGGATCATTGGTATAAATAACTTGAACTTCGTTGCCATTTATTATTAATTTATTCTCCTCTTCCAAAACCCTAACTGTGCCTTTAAATGGTCCATGAACAGAATCAGTTCGTATAAGATTAGCTCTCTTTATAAGATCATTTTCTACAGATTTTCTTACTACTATAGCTCTAAGTCTTAGATTATCCCCCCCACCCGAATCTTCTACTAGCATTCTAGTTAATAATCGTCCTATTCTTCCAAAACCATAAAGAACAATATCTTGAGCAGATTCAAGAACAGATCCCTTAGCTCCTATCAAATCCTCAACAGACTCTTTAACAAAATTATCGATTGAAAGGTCTCTGTTATCAAATAAATACGCTGCTGCAATAATACCTATATCTACTTCAGCGGGTCCTAGCGCTAAATCATTCAAACAAGCAATTACTTGATAAGTTTCAAACTCGCTAAGCTCATTATCTTCTGTTTCTCTTACAAATCTATGGGCCTGCATCAATTCTGATACTGATAAATTCACCAATGGCTTGCCATATAAAAGCAAATGAACATTATCTCTATAGATGCGCCCAATTATGGGTAGCATTTCTTCAGCTAAGGCTTGCCTGTATTGAAAATCTCCAAAGGAATCTTTTGGTAGTTCCGGTCGAGTTCTCTTATCTGGTTGATCATTTACCATAATTTATAAAGAAGTATACTTTTTAAGGTGGTAATCTGAATTACCAAAGATTGTTCCAATGGTTGTGAGTCTTTTAAAGTAGTGACCAACATTAAGCTCGTCTGTTACTCCCATACCACCATGTAGTTGAACAGATTGCTGACCAATAAACTTTGAAGCATTACCAACTTGATATTTCAAACCAGAGATAGCTTTCTTTGCATCAGCAGAGTCTTCATCGTGTTTCATTGTTGCCATATATAGCAGTGATTTACATTGCTCATATTCCATAAACATATCAACCATACGGTGCTGTAATACTTGAAATTTTCCTATAGGAGTTCCAAATTGTTCTCTTGTTTTTGTATATTCTACAGTGGTTTTATAAAGAACCTCCATGGCACCTACAGCTTCAGCTGATATAGCCAGTATAGATCTATCAATAGCAGCATCCAACACCGTAAAACCCTCATCTAGTTCTCCAATTAAACATGACCTAGGTATTACAACAGATTCTAATGTAAGCTCAGAGGCCCTTCTATTATCAACAGTTTGATAATCTCTTGAAGAAAGACCAGATACTTCGGCATCTACTAAAAAGAGTGAAATTCCAGATTCATCTCTTTGATCACCTGAGGTTCTTGCTGAAATAATAAATTTATTTGCATTTGGTCCATTCATTACAACAGATTTGAAGCCATTGAGAATAAAATTATCACTTTCAAGCTTCGCCTCAGTCATCACATCAGCTAAGTTAAATCTGCTCTGAGGTTCAGCATAAGCTAAAGCCAATTGTGTTTTTCCTTCTACAACACCCGTTAAGACATCTTTTTTTTGTTCTAAAGTGCCAGATTTATCTATTAGTTCCGCACACATAACTACAGTCTCCAGAAAAGGCTCTAGGACTAGTCCTTTTCCAAATTCTTCCATAAGAATCATGGTATCTATAGAAGAACCACCAAAACCCCCAGAATCATCTGAAAGAGAAATTCCTAACCAGCCAAGTTCTGCAAAAGTATTCCAATTGTCTAAGCTATAACCAGAATCTGTTAAAATTAAGGATTGACGGCTTTCCCAGTCATAATCTCTTTGTATAAATTGTTCCACCTGTCCTTGTATAAGGGTTTGCTCTTCATTAAAAGTAAAATCCATAATTACAATCCTAAAATAGCTTTTGAAATAACATTTCTTTGAATCTCATTGCTGCCTCCATATATGGAAACTTTTCTATAATTTAAATAATGAGGCATTATAGAACCTGCATATTCTGGCCCAATGGAATCATTAGAGCCTAATTCATTTTCTGCAAAGAAAGGATGGGCATAATAACCCAACATTTCAACAAACAATTCTGATAACTTTTGTTGAAGTTCCGTACCCTTTATTTTTAAAATTGAGGCTTCAGCTCCTGGTGAACCTCCGGACGACATTGAAGAGAGAGTTCTTAACTCTGTAAACTCAGTAGCAGTTAATTCAATTTCAGTTTGTTCTATCTTAGCTCGAAAGGCTGGTTCGTCTAGTAAAGTACCTTCGTTAACTATTGTTGAAGCAGAAAGTTCTCTTAATCTAGACAATTCCCTCTTAAGACTAGATATACCTGCTATACCGCTTCTTTCATGCATTAAAAGGAATTTAGCTATATTCCAACCTTGTCCTACTTCGCCCACAATATTTTCACAAGGGACTTTAACGTTATCAAAAAATACCATGTTCACTTCATGAGATCCATCCACAGTTATGATTGGTTTTACTTCAATACCTGCAGTCTTCATGTCTATTAATAAAAAACTTATACCTTCCTGTTTAATAGGCGTAGTCTCGGTTCTAACAAGGCAAAAAATCCAATCAGCATGTTGTGCTAAGGTAGTCCACGTTTTACATCCATTGACTATATAACTATCACCTTCTTTGTCGGCCTTTGTTTTAAGGGAAGCAAGATCAGACCCCGATCCTGGCTCTGAATATCCTTGGCACCACCAGACATCACTATTTAAAATTGCCGGCAAATGTTGTTTTTTCTGTTTATCAGTTCCAAATGAGAAAATAACAGGAGCACACATTCCGACTCCAAATGGAAGTAAGACTGGCGTGTTATATTCAGCTAGAACATTTTGAAGAATATATTTTTGGGTTAAGCTTAGTTCGGGACTGCCTGAATATTCTGAAGGCCAGTTAACTGCAAACCATCCTTTTTTAGAAAGAATTTTCTGCCATCGAATATTTTGCTCTTTATCTAAAGGCAGCCTTTTATCTTGTCTTTCTTTTATGTCGCCCGGATAATTAGCATCAAGAAAATCAACGACTTCCTGTTTAAAATCTAGATCTTCTTTAGAAAAAGACAAGTTCATTCCTACCTCTGTGAATTAAAAAATAAATAATTATACACTTACCTATATAATTTTCATTTTTATCCTATAAGTAGAAAGTGAAAAATTTATCGAAAACTAATAATAGTAAACTCCTAAGAGACTTAATAGAAAGAGGCTTTGATAGTTCTGAGAGTAATATAATAATTCTAAGTTCTCAAGGTTCAGCACTAAAAGTATACAAACACTTAAAGATATTTTTTCCTGAAAATAATTTTATTCATCTACCAAATAGTGAGCTACTGCCCTACGATTTCTTCTCATCACCAGCAAATATAAGGTCAGAAAGAATTAATGCTCTTTATAAGCTGACACTAAAAAATAAAAAAACTCTTATTTGTTCTATTCAAACTTTAATGGGTCCTTGTGCAAATTATCTACATGTTTGCCATATCAACAATCTAAAAATTGGAGACGTGTTAAATAGAGATCAACTAATTAGTCAATTTGAGAAAAATGGATATAAAAGAACAGAAATTGTAACTGAGAATGGCGATTATTCTTTGAGAGGTAATTTAATTGATGTATTTCTTAGTAGTGCTAAACAACCTATCAGATTAGAGATTTTTAATGAGACCATTGAGTCAATGAGATATTTTGATTCAAAAACTCAGCTTACAACAAAAAAAGTAGATCTAATAAATTCGTTGCCTGCATATGAATATCCTAAAGACGACCATGGAGCCTCTAAATTTAAATACAATTGGAGACTAAATTTTGACGTGTTTGAAAAAGATTCAGATGTTTTTAACAGGGTCATGAATAAGAAAAAAGTTGAAGGAATTGAAATGTATATGCCTCTATTCTATGACTTTAAACCATCAATGCTTGAATTTATTCAAGATTTAGAAAATCTCTATTTGGAAGATAGTGTTTCTAATTCAGCTAACGACTTTCAAGAGCTTATAGATGGAAGGTATGAAGAGTATAGATATGATCTAGAAAGGCCTCTTTTACACCCTTCAAATTTATTTACGGAATACTCTGAAATTATTAGTTCGTTTAGAGCTTCTAAAGTTCAAAATTTTAAAGTTGATCTCTTAGAAAAAGAAGTTCAAGAAAATAAGGATATTCAACCTATTAAAGAGGATGCAATAAAAGAAATTCATACACTTCCAAAAGAAGGAGATCTTGTTGTTCATCTATCTCATGGAATTGGCCGTTTTAATGGACTGAAACAAATTGAAAGTTTTGTAGGAAGAACTGAATGCTTACAAATAGAATACTCCGATAACAGTAAGGTTTATGTTCCCATTGAACACATGAATTTAGTTTCAAAATACTTTGGACCTGAAGATAAATCTTTAGATTCTCTTGGTTCAAAAAGATGGCAGAAAAGAAAAGAAAAAGCGTTACAACAAACTTTTGACACTGCTGCAGAACTTCTAGAGATACAAGCAAAAAGAGAATCAATAACTGGATTTAAGTACATAATACCTAAAGTTGAATTGTATGAATTCTCATCAAATTTTCCTTACCAAGAAACATTTGATCAAAGCAAAACAATAGAAGAAGTGCTTAGTGATTTGGCTTCTAGTAAATCTATGGATAGATTGGTCTGTGGAGAAGTAGGCTTTGGTAAAACCGAGGTTGCTATGAGAGCTTCATTTGTAGCAAGCTATAATTCAAAACAAACTTGCATATTAGTTCCTACAACCCTCTTAGCCTCTCAACATCACAAAAATTTTATTAATAGATTTAAAGATACTGGTATCAATATAGCTTTATTAAGTAGAAATATATCTAATAATGAAAAAGAAATTGTACTAGCTGGTTTAGCGTCAGGAAAAGTAGACATACTGATAGGTACCCATGCTGTTATCCAGGATTCAGTTAAGTTTTATGATTTAGGTTTACTTATCATTGATGAGGAACATAGATTCGGAGTACGTCAGAAAGAAAAAGTTAAATCTATAAAAGAAGAAGTTGATATATTAAGTTTATCTGCAACTCCAATACCAAGATCCTTAAATTTTGCTTTGGCGGAACTTAAAGATTTTTCAATTATAGCAACTGCTCCCTCAAATAGATTATCTGTTAGAACATTTGTCTATAAATATAATCAGAGCTTAATAAATGAAGCCATACAAAGAGAAATGATGAGATCAGGTCAAGCATATTATTTATGTAATGATTTAAGGTTAGTGAATGATAGAAAATTTAGAATTCAAGAATCATTTCCTGATTTAAGGGTTGAAATTGTTCATGGAAAACTTAAGTCTACAGAAATAGAAAAGACCATGATTGAATTTAATAAAGGGGAGATTGATATCTTAATTTGTTCCACAATCATTGAAAGTGGCATTGATGTATCAAATGCTAATACACTTATTGTGGAACAAGCAGATAAACTAGGTCTTGCTCAATTACATCAATTAAGAGGCAGGGTCGGTAGAGGTGAAAAGCAGGCTTATGCTTATTTCTTAAAATCTAATACATTTATTAATAGAAAAACAGCTCAGTCAAGACTGGAAGCTCTTGCAGATACTGATTCTCTTGCTGCAGGTTTTCTTTTAGCATTAAAAGATCTTGAAATTAGAGGTGCTGGTGAAATTTTGGGTTCTAATCAAAGCGGTGTTTTTGACTCAATTGGACTAGATTTGTATACACGCTTACTAAAAAAAGCAACCGATTATATAAAAAGAGGTATTCTAAATTTTGAAGAATTAGATAAAAGCCCTGAAATTCATTTAGGTGTATCGGCTTACATACCTGATGATTATTTACCTGACCTAAATCAAAGATTAATAATGTATAACAGAATTGCATCATCTAATTCAGAAGAAGAGCTTCATTCATTAAAAATAGAAATGATTAATAGATTTGGTATGTTTCCAGAAGAACTTAAAAATCTCTTTGTTCAGCATGATCTTAAATTATTGGCTTTAGAAAATTCTGTTTCAAAGGTAAACGTAAAAAATCAAAAAATAGATATCTTTTATAAAGACTCAAATCAATCAACTACAATTATAAATCCAGAAAAACTTGATAAAAGAATAGAGACAATTAGTTCTGTTATTCGAGTTACCGGCTCTAAAGTCAATGCATAAGACGTTCTTTATTCTCGTTTTGTTGCTTCTGCCTACAATTTTAGTCAATGGTGAAGATGACCCTTTAATACGACTAGCACAACTGTATAACCAAGAGCAATCGCCTGTCTATCGGATTGATTTTATAGTAATCAAAAACTTAATAATTGATGACATTGACAAAGAAGAGAAATGGCCTGAGCTCAATGAACTTATTTTGAATAATAACTTGATAGAGTTATCAGAAAAACCCCAACTTTTAATTGATAAAAGCTTCTTAAATGTTAAGAGTCCAGAGAAAGAAGATTTAATTAACTATCAAATTAGCACCCCTACTACCTTAATTCCTGAAAAGAAAAAAAATTATGAAAAAGTTAATTCTCCTATTGCGCCAAGATTTTATGAAAAGATCATATTAAGTTCACCTATTGACCCTGTTCTTAAAAAATTAAGATTAAGTAAGGGCTATAGAGTTTTATTTGAGAGTTCATGGTATCAACCTGTTCTAAAACAAGAAATCTCTTATCCAGTGTATATAGAAGCATTTGATAAAAAAAATAAGATTTATGGTGAATTAAAAATTTACAAAGATAAATATCTTCACAGCGAAATTATTATTAGATTTTCTAATCAAACCGGCCAATCAATAATTAAGAAAGATATAAAAACTAGGAACTTTAACGAGATATTAGAAAGTCTTTACCCTAAAAAAAAGTTAGCTGCTCAAAATGATAAGTATTGGATCAAAACTATTTTATCTCAAATAAAAATTAGATTTAAATCTTTAAAAAAAGATAATTCTAATTTACAAGTTATTAAAATAAATAATGATTATGAGCCAATAAAAACAGATTTATATGAAGATTTATTTGAACTACGAGAGGAGAGAAAAATAGAAGAAAATGAATTTCATTATATAGATCATCCTTACTTTGGAGTTCTAGTAAGGATTTCTTCTCTTAACTAATTCTTTTCCCTTTATTGTTTAAGTTCTTTTTGAGACTCTGAAGGATTAATTTCTTATCTTCACTAGCGTCCAAGAGTAATTTAGTAGTTTTTTCTATTCCTTTTTCTAAGCTTAACCAAGGGCCTTTATCATAAAGTCTTTGGTTTATTAAATTAGAGAATTTTTCTAATGAATCTTCGGAAGCAAATTCAGGTGCATTAGTGCAGATTAATCTTTCGGCCAATTCTTTATAGCGCTTATCTTCAAAACCATCTATTAGTTTTGCTCTTTCATCCCAAGGTAAAGAATGGAAACGTTCCATCCATAATTGATCAGCCTCAGATGCAAAGCCTGAATAGACAGATTGTTCAAGATATTTGGGTGGAGGGTAATTAATTTGATTGTTGGTTAATAATTCGCTAACCCTGGTTTGCAAATTAGTATTGTTTTGTATTTTCCTTGCTCTTTCTTCTAGTTGCTCAAAAGGTATGTCTAAATATTTGTTAATTTCTGGAATTGAATTAGCTGGCATAATAGGAAGGCTTCTATTAATCTTAACTTTTCGAATGGCAGAACCACTATTGCCAATTTGCTCTAATAATTCTGTGTCTGTTAAATCATTTAACTGATCTGGATCAAAATAAAGATCAGCCACTGCTACTTCATTATTCATTTTTTTATTTTGTCCACAAAAGGTTACTGGATAAGTAAAGCTTTTGCGCCTAATAATTTCCCCCATCATGGCAAAGGGTTCCGATTGAAGAATATTTAAGTTACCAAACTTAGATGCCCCCTGTAAAGAAGCCTTCCAGACAGCAGGAGCATTTGATTCTACCAATTTAGCTAGTTCTAACATTAGTTGACAATCTGCCAATGCATCATGGGCATTAGAAGCTTCTATGTTATTAGATTCTGACCAATCTGTTAATTTCATACTTACCTCCCCAGCTTCAAAAGAAGGTAATTTAAGGCTAGTTGGGAAAAAATTAGCTACTAACTGAAGGGTGCTCATCATATCTAGTCGTGTGGCTCCAGAAGTATTTGTTATGTAAGAAGGAAGTAAACACCAATAAAATTGTCTTCGAAATAATTCTTCATCGAATCTGTGTCCATTATAGGTAATAAAAACCGGGTTTCTTTCTTTTGCCCACCCCAGCCATGTTTGTCTTAGTTCAACCATCATTTCATAATGAGATTTTAATTTTTCTTCTAAGCAGTCTATTTTTCTATGAACTAAAAAAGCTTCTGGACTTGGAACAATCCAAGGCAAGAGATTACAACCTATATCTTGATTCGCTTCGGCGTTAAATCCTTCGTCAGTCAGAATAGAACCAACCTGTATTATTTGAGAAAAATTAAGATCAAGTCCGGTTGTTTCAGTATCTGTAAAGATAAAACAAGGGTCAGCATTTAATTGCGACAAGGCTTTGCTCCTGTATTCACTTTATTATAAAACACTTCTAAGCCAGTTTATGACGCTACTATTTATAGTACGCGTTTTCTCTATAAGAATGATCTGTTACGTCAATCACCTTTTTTAATTCTGAGATTTGCTCTAGTAATGATTTTTCTACTCCATCTTTTAGAGTCAAATCTACCATTCCGCAGCCTTGGCATCCGCCTCCAAACTGTAAGACTGCAGTTTCTTCATTTACTACCTCTATTAAAGACACTTCTCCACCATGTGCTGCTAAGCTGGGATTAATTTCAGAATAAAGGACATAATTTATTCTCTCTTCTAAAGAGGCATTTTCATTAACTTGAGGAACTTTTGCGTTAGGGGCTTTGATAGTTAACGTCCCACCAAACTTATCAGGTGAGTAATCAACTTTTGCATCCTCTATAAAAAGAAGTGATTTTTCTTCTAAATAAAGTGGAAATTTATAAATAGTTATTAATTCAAAACCAGAAATATCATCTTCTTCCTTGCAATAGGCAATGCAGGTTTCAGCATTAGGCGTACCCGGCTCACTCACGAAAACTTTTATACCTATAGTATCCTTATCTTGTTTCTCGAGAAGCTCGAGCAGATATAATTCTGCTGACTTGCTAATAGTTATATATTTCACTGTCATTATTTTATATTAATTAACCTGGTTCATTATATTTAGTTAATAAAACCTTTAAAATAGTAAAGCTAAATACTTTAAGATTAATTACATGCTTACTAAATCTCAATTCTCAGATTTGTTAAAAACAAAAATTTTGTTACTAGATGGTGCCATGGGAACAATGATTCAGGATCATAAGTTAGAAGAGAAAGATTTTAGAGGACAGCGCTTCGTAGATCATCCTTCTGAACTAAAGGGTAATAATGATTTATTAACTATTACAAAACCTGACTTAATAAAGCAGATCCATATTGACTTCTTAGAGGCTGGCAGTGACATCATAGAAACTAACACATTCAATTCAAATTCAATATCCCAAAGTGATTACTCTCTTGAAGAAATCACTTATGAATTAAATTATCAGGGAGCTAAACTTGCAAAAGAAGCCGTCCAAGAAGTTAAAACTTCAGCTCTCGTGGCTGGAGTTCTAGGTCCTACCAACAGAACTGCATCTTTATCTCCTGACGTATCTGATCCATCAATAAGAAATGTTACTTTTGATGAATTAGTGGATAACTACCGGATAGCTATTAATGGTTTATTAGATGGAGGCGTTGATATTATTCTTCTTGAAACAATTTTTGACACTCTCAATGCAAAAGCAGCTATCTATGCCTATTTAGAAAAATGTGAGGAACTCGCAGTTGACTTGCCTTTGATGATATCTGGAACAATTACTGATGCTTCTGGACGAACGCTTTCTGGACAAACAGTAGAAGCATTCTGGACCTCAATAAAGCATGCTAATCCTAACTCCGTAGGCTTTAATTGTGCTCTTGGCGCTGAGCAACTTAGGCCACACCTGCTTTCTATAAGTAAAATAGCAGATGTAGCGGTTAGTTTACACCCCAATGCAGGGCTGCCTAATGAAATGGGTGATTATGATGAATCGCCTGGAGCTATGGCTAATTTAATATCTGAATTTGCTTCTAATAAACACTTAAATATTGTAGGTGGTTGCTGCGGAACCACTCCAGATCATATAAAAGCTATTGCGGTTAAATTAAAGAAAGCTGAACCAAGAGAAATACCTAAAAAGACTAATGAATCTCTCTTGAGCGGCCTTGAAACCTTAACCATTAATAGTGATTCATTGTTTATTAACATAGGAGAGAGAACGAATGTAACGGGATCTAGAAAATTTGCTCGCTTAATAAAAGAAAAAAACTACCAAGAGGCCTTAGAGGTGGCAAGGGAACAAGTTGAAAATGGAGCTCAAATTATTGATATAAACATGGATGAAGGAATGTTGGATTCTAAAGAGGAGATGAATAAATTCTTAAAATTATTAGCAACAGAACCTAATATTTGCAAAGTTCCTGTCATGGTTGATTCTTCAAAATGGGAGATAATTGAAGATGGATTGAAGATCTTACAAGGAAAATGCATTGTTAATTCAATCAGTCTAAAAGAAGGAGAAGAAGAATTTATTAAAAAAGCTCAACAGTGTCTAAAATACGGCGCTTCTATCGTTGTTATGCTTTTTGACGAAGAAGGACAAGCTGACACTTTTCAAAGAAGATGTGATATTTCTAAAAGATGTTATGAAGTTCTAACACAACAAGTTAATTTTCCTCCTGAAGATATTATCTTTGATCCTAATGTCTTTGCTGTAGCGACAGGTCTTGATGAACATAATAATTATGCTAAAGATTTTATTGACTCATGCGCTTTTATTTCTTCTAATTTTCCTCATGTAAAGATTTCAGGAGGCATTAGTAATGTTTCTTTTTCTTTTAGGGGTAATGATTCTGTTCGAGAAGCAATGCATTC
This sequence comes from Gammaproteobacteria bacterium, assembly GCA_015660645.1. Taxonomy (GTDB): domain Bacteria; phylum Pseudomonadota; class Gammaproteobacteria; order Magnimaribacterales; family Magnimaribacteraceae; genus CAJJAM01. The sequence goes on along the minus strand of DQKS01000091.1, from coordinate 3,423 downwards.
AGTTTTTTTATTTCATGCAATAAAAAACGGTCTCACTATGGGGATAGTTAATTCAGGTCAATTAACCGTGTATGAAGAAATAGAACCTGAACTAAAAAAATTAATCGAGGATGTCATCTTAAATAGAAATAATAACTCAACAGAAATGTTGGTAGAGGTGGCAACTAAATTTCTAAATAAAGGGAAAGAAAATAAAGATGAAAAGCTAGACTGGAGATTAGATCCTGTTGAAGAAAGAATTTCACACGCTCTAGTACATGGAATTAATAAATTTATTATAGAAGATACGGAAGAAGCACGTAACTCATTTCCAAATCCAGTTCAGGTAATAGAAGGTCCTTTGATGGATGGCATGAATATAGTTGGTGATTTGTTCGGCGAAGGAAAAATGTTTTTACCTCAAGTAGTTAAAAGTGCCAGGGTTATGAAAGAAGCCGTGTCTTATCTAGTCCCTTTTATTGAAGAAAGTAAAACTGAGAAAGCAAAAACAAACGGAAAGATTGTTATGGCTACCGTTAAAGGAGACGTTCATGATATAGGCAAAAATATTGTCGGAGTGATCCTTCAGTGCAATAATTTTGAAGTCATAGACCTTGGGGTCATGGTGCCTACAGAGAAAATAATTGAAACTGCAATCAATGAACAAGCTGATTTTGTTGGGCTTAGTGGATTAATTACACCTTCATTAGATGAAATGATTACTGTAGCGGAAGAGATGACTAGGAAAGGATTAACCATTCCTATCCTAATAGGAGGAGCAACTACCTCAAAAGCACATACTGCATTAAAAATTGAACCAAACTACCAATCAGGTGTTATTCATGTAATAGATGCCTCAAGAAGTGTGGGTGTTCTGCAAAATCTAATAACTGAAGAAAAGTGTGAATTATTTCTAAATGAAATTAAAAGAGATTATGAAAAAGTAAGAGAGAGGTTAAAAAATAATGATTCAAAGCCTTTAATGTCATTAAAAGAAGCAAATAATAATAAATTACAAATAGATTGGTCTAAATTCACTGCATACAAACCGTCTTTTTTAGGTACCAAAGCCTTTTTAGACACGCCCATAAGAGATTTAAGAGCCTATATTGACTGGACAATTTTCTTTAGATCTTGGGAGCTAGCAGGACAATTTCCTAAAATCTTAAGTGATGGAGTTGTCGGTGAAGCTGCCTCTCAACTTTATAAAGATGCATGCGACATGTTGGACGAGTTAGAAAAATCAAATATCATTAAAACAGCGGCAGTTATTGGATTCTGGCCTGCCAATCAACTTAATGATAATAATATAATTATCAAAGATGCAGACAATGATTCAATTGTTTGCAAACTAAATAATTTAAGACAACAAAAACCGCAAGGAACTCGCCCGAATATTTGCTTGTCAGATTTTATTGCTCCAGAAGAATCAGGAATTCAAGATTATATTGGAGGCTTTGCAGTTACAACTGGTTTGGGAGTAGAAGAAAAATGTAAAGACTATGAGAAGAATAATGATGACTACTCTTCCATTATGTTGAAAGCACTCGCAGATAGATTGGCTGAAGCTATGGCAGAATACATGCATGAACAGGTTCGTAAAGAGTATTGGGGATATGATAAAGATGAAAACCTTACAAACAAAGACCTCATTAAAGAACAATATCAAGGGATACGCCCTGCCCCTGGTTATCCTGCTTGTCCCGATCATTCTGAAAAAAGGAAACTTTTTACGTTATTGAGAGCAACAGATCTTACTGGAATAACATTAACTGAAAACTTTGCAATGAACCCTGCGGCATCTGTTAGCGGCTGGTATTTTTCTAATCCAGATAGTAAATATTTTGGAGTAGGTAAAATAGGATTAGATCAAGTGCAAAGTATTGCTGAAGACAGAAATGAAACTCTAGAAGAAACAAAAAAACATCTTAGACCCAATCTTGATTGATCTTACTTATCAATCTCAATTTAACAGGAAAGTAGACTTATTTAATAGAGCTATAGAGCCGTATACAGATCAAATTAGTTATTTTCGGTCTAAAGCTACTGGATTTAGAACAAGAATAGAATTTGGAATTAGCAAATTTAGTGGGAAATTGAATTTCTCAATGTCAGAAAACTCCAAAAGAGTGGAAATTAAGGAGATGCCAATTTGTAATAGCCGAATACGTAAGTTAATGCCTGAGCTTATGAATTATTTAAATACCAATAAACAATTCTCAGAAAAACTTTTCCAAATTGAATTTCAGGTTTCTAGAAAAAAAGATGCAATGATAAGCATGATTTATCATAAAAAACTTAATTCTAAATGGGGTTTAGAAGCCAAAAAACTATCTAAGATTTTTGATAGTTCAATTATAGGAAGAAGTCATAAACAATGTATTATTATAGGAAATAACTTTGTTCTTGAGACATATAAGAGTGAATCGCATCAATATCCTCTAAAATTATATGAGCAGTGTTTTAGTCAAACAAATCCTGATATATGCGACGATATGTTGACCTGGGTAGAAAATAGCTCACATACACAAGACGACATATTAGAGCTTTATTGTGGACTAGGAACCTTTACAATTCTATTTTCTAGAATGTATAACAAAGTTCTAGCTACCGAAAATAGCAGACCAAATATTTTAGGCCTAAATGAGAATCTACTATTAAATAATGTTAATAATGTATGGAGTGCGAGACTCTCAGGATATGAAACTTTAGATGCAATAAAGAAAACTAGATCTTATAGAAGAATGAAGGACATTGACCTTTCTAATTTTAAACTCTCTACTATTTTTCTAGATCCTCCAAGAAACGGACTAGATGGTAATACTTTAAATGCTGTTTCTAATTACGATCAGATAATTTATTTATCGTGTGGCTTTGATTCTCTAACAAGAGATTTAAGTCATCTCAGTAAAACACATAGGGTTAGGAAGGCTGCTATGTTTGATCAGTTTCCTTTTACAGCCCATTTAGAGTCAGGGTTAGTATTAGAAAAGAAATAACTAGCCAAGAGTCTGGTTAAATTCTTAATTATAAAGCGGCTTCTAATTCAGGAAGAGCATCAAACAAGTCTGCCACTAAGCCATAATCTGCAACTTGAAAAATTGGAGCGTCTTCGTCTTTATTAATTGCCACTATAACTTTACTGTCTTTCATTCCAGCTAAGTGCTGTATGGCTCCAGAGATTCCAACTGCAATATAAAGATCCGGTGCAACTATTTTTCCAGTCTGGCCTACTTGCATATCGTTTGGAACGAAACCCGAATCTACAGCCGCTCTTGAGGCACCAATTGCTGCACCTAGTTTATTGGCTATACCTTCTAAAAGTTTAAAATTATCTCCATTTTGCATCCCCCGACCTCCAGAAATAACAACATCAGCTGCCGTTAGTTCAGGCCTATCAGAAACTGCAATTTCTTCTTTCACAAAACTAGATATTCCCATATC
>DQKS01000081.1 GCA_015660645.1 Gammaproteobacteria bacterium | reverse complement strand
GGTGAGTTTCGTAATAATTTTAAATCAAGCACAGATCTTATTCTAAATCTATTTAATGTTTAATAATATCTATCCCATCAGGAATATTTATATAAAATTCCTTAAGGTCTATCTCTTTCAAGGATACATCAGTAAATCTTAACAACACTTCTTGGTCGAATGAATCTTTGTATCTGATAAAATTAATTACATTATTAAAGATATTAACTTCTATAAGTTGTAGATAGTTGTCTTTTAATCTTGATACAAGTTCGCAACGTAAATTATTTTTTGATGTCTTACATCCTCTTAAATTATAAGTCTCAAGTAATACACTAGTTTTTGCTGAAAATAAGCCGATAGGAGTTTCATCGATGAGATTTTCAATAGGTCTGATTTCCAACTGTTCTAATTCAGGATCATAACGATAAAAATTTATCCCATCAGAAAGTAAAGTTTCATTTATTGGCTCTTCGTATATCAGTTTAAACATGCCTTCTCTGTTTGCCTTTATAGAGCCCTTAATAACCCTTTCATTATCCCCTGAATAAGTTTTTTGGGAAAAGAATGCAGAAAAGAAATTCTGGTTACCGAGGTATTCCATAAAAGCCTTCTCTATTGCCTGATCTTCTGCTAACAAAGCATTACATAAGAATAAATAAGTGTATAAAAAAGAACTTGCTAAGAGCTTCATCAATTTAAGTTAATAATGTTACCTTCAATATAGTCTGGAACCTGCATCCTTAGTAAATTCGCAATTGTTGGAAATATGTCTAATTGATGGACTGTATCAATAGATTTATTTATAACTCCGTAACCATAAGCATAAAAGATTCCATTCATTTCTTTATTTACAGCCGGATCATATCCATGCATTCCTTTTGGAAGGTTACTATTATTTCTACTAACCAACATATTAGGCGCAGGTGTTGTAACAACAATATCTCCTGACCGAGTCTTGTGAACGCCCAGTTTGAGGGGCAAATCATCCTTTTTATAGACTTTAAGTTTTTTATTCTTCTTCAAAACCCTAATTGCACGATCAATATCATCAATATTGTCTAAAAAAATATGACCTACAGCAGGTCCTAAGGATATCTTGGCAGCAATAGACTCAAGCTTAAGTAAGCTTTTTATATTAATAAAATTAGATATCTCAGACATCCCGTGATCGCTCACAACAATAAGTGTTGTTTTATTCCAAAGTCCCCTGCTCTTAATTGCTTCAATAAGAGACAATAAAAGCTTATCTTGTTTTTTAATTTGACTAGTAACTGAGTCATGATTAGGTCCCAAATTATGGGCTTTTGAATCAGCGCCATGCCACCAAGACATAATAAGTCTTGGTCTTTGCTGTTCTGGTAAGTCCAACCAAGATAATATTTGAGAAATCTTTTCTTTTTCAGATATTCTAGTGTTGAAGGGAGTTTTGGTATAAGAAATCTTATGCCCATTCCAGTCAGTTTCAGATCCCACCCAAAAATAAGTAGCTGCCTTAATCCCCTGTTGTTCTGCTAAAATCCATAATGGCGCAACTTCAATCCAGCTTGCATCTGGACTATAACTGTAAGAGCCTTTTTTCTTATCAAAGAATCCATTATGCAAGATGCCATGTTTGACAGGACTAACTCCGGTTGCCATGGACACATGAGCAGGATAGGTTGAGGACTGATAAACTGGCACTAATTGAGCAGCCTTTAGTCCTTCTTCTTCCATTATATTAAATCCGCCACTATCCGTTCTAAGTGGATAGTCGTGCCTCATGCCGTCCAAAGATAGAACTATGACTACATTATCTTCTACTTCACTCCAAACAAAGGAATTAAAAAAGAAAAAACTAAAAAAAAGTAATAGTCGCAAATTAATCCTCAGGAGGTGCTGGAATCAAGACCTCACGATTACCGTTTGTTGCCATAGGGCTTATGATGCCCGTCTCTTCCATAGTTTCTATAATCCTTGCTGCCCTATTATAACCAACCCTTAATCTTCGTTGTACTGCAGATATTGAAGCCCTTCTAGATTGGGCTACAAAAGCTACCGCCTCATCATAAAGTTCATCTTTTTCTCCATCTTCCGAGTCAGAGATAATACCTGGCATCCCAGAAACATTTCTTTCTTCCTTGGTAACTTCATCTAAGTAATCTGCTTTTCCTCTTTGACGCCAGTCATCAGCTACACGCTTTACTTCTTCGTCCCCTACAAAGGCCCCATGAACCCTTAAAGGTATAGAAGTCCCAGGTGATATATATAACATGTCTCCTTTTCCTAAAAGTTGTTCTGCTCCACCTTGGTCCAAAATAACCCTTGAATCCATCTTTGATGCAACTTGAAATGCCACTCTAGACGAGATATTTGCCTTTATTAAACCGGTAATAACGTCCACAGACGGTCTCTGTGTTGCAAGCAACATATGAATACCAGCTGCTCTAGCTTTTTGAGCAATTCTTGCGATCAATTGTTCTGCTGTCTTGCCTACCACCATCATTAAATCAGCTATTTCATCTACCGCTAAAACTATGAAAGGTAATTCTTCTAAACTAGGAGCTTCCTCTCCTTCAGGAGCATCATTGATTTTCCAAGTTGGATCCTTTATAGATTCACCAGCAGAAATAGATTCAGCAATTTTTTTATTAAAACCATTTAAATTTCTCACACCAAGATGGGACATGAGTTTATATCTTCTTTCCATCTCATTTACACACCACCTAAGACCATTAGAGGCTTCTTTCATATCGGTGATAACTGGCGCAAGTAAGTGTGGTATATCCTCATACACTGACAACTCTAGCATCTTGGGGTCAATTAAAATTAAACGAACTTGTTCCGGGCTGGCTTTGTATAAAATACTAATGAGCATTGCATTAATTGCTACTGACTTTCCGGAACCAGTTGTTCCAGCCACGAGTAAATGAGGCATAGAAGAAAGATCAGCTACAATTGCTGAGCCGCTAATGTCTTTTCCTAAGGCTATGGTTAAAGGACTTTTTGAATCGTCGTAAACTTTGCTCGACAGAACTTCACTCAGTAAAACTGGCTGACGATCTTCTCTTGGAACTTCTACACCTATAGTATCTTTACCTTCTATAACTTCAACAATTCTAACGCTTGTTTTCGAAAGAGAACGGGCAAGGTCTTTATTTATATTAGAGACTTGATTTACCTTCAGGCCACTAGGTAATTTAAGTTCAAGGCGTATAACTACAGGACCGGGTTGTATAGACTCCACGGTAACTTCATTTATGTTGTATTCAGCAAGTTTACTAACAACCAATTCTCCTAATTGACGAAGTGAAGATTCAGATGTTTCATCCGAGTTAATTTCTGCTCTTTCATCTAATAAAGATAATTTTGGAGGTTTAGAAGCTTCTTTATATTCAAAGAGTTCTTCTTGTTTTTCTTCTTCAACTCGTTTGCTAGTTTCTAGGCTAACTTTTTGTTTAATAACTTCAGCTGGTTTTAAACTCTCCTTTAGTTTAGATTTTTCTATAACTTTTTCTTGCCTGTCTATTTTTTCTTTCTTTAATTTTTGTTTTTCTCGAAGATTACCCAATAAGTTTGATAATTTTTCTCCAAATTGAGTCCCTGAAGTCAATAAGTATGTCTGTGAATTAGATATTAAATTTGCCCAGGAGATTTCTAAGGACAAAGTTAAGCCTAATAAGATCATAGATATGAAAAGCAATCCACTGCCTACTAAACTTAAAGGACCTAAGGTTATAGACGATATTTTTAAACCTATTAACCCACCCCCTTCCTGCGGTAGATAACTAAATCCAGGCTCCAATATAATGGATAGCAAGGAACATCCTGCAACAATCACCAACACCCATCCAAAAATCTTTAAACCTAAAAGTCCAGAATACGCATCTGAAAAAGGAACAGAATTCTTTGCTATAAAAAAATGTTTTATCAATGGCCAAAGCAACCAACAAGGAAAGATAAAAGACATGTAACCAAAGACGGTAAATAGAAAATCACTTAAATAAGCACCCCAGCTTCCTACAAAATTTGAAATTTGTTGGGTATTATCTACTAAGCCACTTGTAAAGGTTTGAGAGGTCCAACCCGGGTCTTTAACGGAGTAACTAAGTAATGCTAGTAAGACAAATATCCCAAAAAAGCCTTGAACTATAAGCCAAGAATCTAAAATAAGTCTGTTTAGCTTAATGCGAGAAATAGATACAGCCTGATTGGCCGTTTTTTTTGTTGCTTGAGATTTTTTAGTCACTAAAAATATAAGTTTACTTATTGTATATTTATTTTAATTGTTCTTCTAACTCTGATTCAGTATAAAGCTATAATCTAAAGCTATATATAGAAGCTAAAGAGTAATATTATAAAAAAATGGACAATTTAAAAAGAAAGATAATTATTCTAGGATCCGGTCCTGCTGGTTATACCGCAGCAGTCTATGCTGCAAGAGCTGGTTTAAAACCCTGCCTTATTACTGGCATGGAACAAGGGGGGCAGTTAACTACCACAACAGATGTAGAGAATTGGCCTGGAGATAGCGATGGCCTACAAGGACCTGAATTAATGGAGAAAATGCTTAAGCATGTTGAATCTCTTGAGGTTGAAGTAATTTTTGATCATATTGAAAAAGCAACTATAAAGAATAGGCCTTTTCAATTGGAAGGGAATGTTAATCATTATGAAAGCGAAGCCCTAATAATAGCTACGGGTGCCTCCGCTCAATATTTAGGACTTCCTTCAGAGCAAGAATACCTTGGCAGGGGCGTTAGTGCGTGTGCTACCTGTGACGGATTCTTTTATAAAGACAAAGATGTAGCAGTAATAGGAGGTGGCAATACTGCTGTAGAAGAAGCGCTTTATTTATCTAACTTATGCTCCTCCGTTACTTTGGTACATAGACGAGATGAATTAAGAGCTGAAAAAATATTACAAGAACGTTTATTTAAAAAAGAATCTGGCGGTAACGTAAATATTTTATGGAATAATAATCTTAACGAAGTCCTAGGTAACGGCTCGTTGGTAGAAGGTATTAATATAAAAAATGCTCAAACAAATGAAATTACTAAATTACAAGTTGAAGGTGTATTTATAGCTATAGGGCACAAACCAAATACCGATTTATTTACCAGTCAATTAGATATGAAGGATGGTTATATTCAAGTATGTTCTGGCCTGGAAGGTTCAGCTACGCAAGCAAGCACTCTAGGTGTATTTGCAGCTGGCGATGTCTCTGATCACATTTATAGACAAGCAGTAACTTCTGCTGGATCTGGATGCATGGCTGCCCTAGATGCAGAAAAATACCTTGCTAATTTGGAGAATTAATAACAAATGAAACACTTAGAAGTAAAAAAAGAGGGATTTATAACTTGGGTTTATCTCAATAGACCCAAATCTATGAATGCTTTAAACACAGAGGTCCTGCAAGAAATAACTGCACTTAATATTGAATTAAAGAAAGACTTAAAAACAAGAGTTGTTATATATTCAGGCAAAGGAGATAACTTTTCTGCAGGCGCTGATCTCAAAGAAAAAAATGAACCTAAAACTTATCTTGAAGCTTGGAGAAAAAACTTTGGCAAACCAGCTATAGAGTCAATATTAGATGTTAATCAAATAACAATAGCTGCAGTTAATGGTTATTGTCTTGGGGGTGCAGCTTGCATAGCTTCAGCTTGTGATTTCAGAATAGCAGATACCAATGCAAAATTAGGTTATCCAGAAATTGATTTAGGTATTAACCTTAATTGGTTTGGCCTTCCTCTTGCTGTCAGACTTGTAGGTCCTGCAAAAGCTAAAAAATTAGTTATCGGTGGTAAAAATGAAGATGCAGAAACACTCTTGTCTTGGGGTTTTTATGACAAAATTTGTGAACCTAAAAACTTAGAAAAAGAAGCTATAAAAATGGCTTCCCTGTACACTTCAAAGCCACCATTAGCTGCCCAAATGATCAAAAGAAGCGTCAATGAATTAACTTACAGTGCTGACAGGTCAGTGATGCACATGGACTATGACCAAACAATGTTAGCTTTGGAAACACAAGACAGAAAAGAAGCAGTACATTCCTTTTTTGAAAAAAGAAAACCAACCTTTACAGGTGAGTAACTACGCTCTAATAACTAACCTTTCAGATGCTTGTTGATATTCCTTAATCATCAAATCAACAGATTCCCTTACTGTAGGCACATCATGCAAAGTACCAATGCCTTGCCCTGATCCCCAAATATCTTTCCAAGCTTTCTTTTGATTATCTCCAGCACCGCCTGAGGTCCCAAAATTCATATCGTTTTTATCTGCATAAGGAAGATTTTCTGGATCTAAGCCCGCATTTTCAACACTTGGTCTTAAATAATTACCATTTACTCCAGTAAAAGTTGACGAATACATTATGTCATTTGCGCTACTATCAACAATCATATCTTTATAGCCTTGAGTGGCATTAGCTTCTTTAGTTGCAATAAATCTTGTTCCTATGTATGCAAAGTCCGCTCCTATTGCTTGGGCTGATAAAACTGAGGCTCCATGAGAAATACTGCCTGACAAGGCTATTGGTCCATCAAAAAATTCTCTTACTTCTCTGACCAAAGCAAAAGGGCTTAAAGTTCCTGCATGACCACCAGCTCCTGCACAAACTAAAAT
>DQKS01000033.1 GCA_015660645.1 Gammaproteobacteria bacterium | reverse complement strand
ACATACCTATTTACTGCATCTAATAATGCCTGAATAGGATATTTTTTATTGACAGGCACCAATTGATCTCTCAATTCATTATTTGGTGCATGCAATGAAATAGTTAATGCCGCATCACTAACTTTCGAGAGCTCATCTATCTTTGGTACTATTCCTGAAGTGCTTAACGTTACTTTTCTTTTAGAGAGTCCGTAAGCATTGTCATCCATCATTAAATTCATCGCGTCCACTACCGGGTTAAAATTAAGCAACGGTTCGCCCATGCCCATCATGACAATATTAGTTATGTTTCTTGAATTGGGTTCTCTTGGAATGCCGTACGAATTAGCTGCAACCCAAAGCTGTCCAATTATTTCGTCTAAATTCAGATTCCTGGAGAATCCTTGCTTGCCTGTAGCACAAAAACTGCAGTCGACAGCGCAACCAACCTGGGAAGAAACGCACAAGGTAGCTCTATTTTTTTCTGGTATTAAAACCATCTCAATGAGGTCATTGCCACCAACGCTTATTACCCATTTTCTAGTCCCGTCTTGTGAAGTTTTTTCATATATCACTTCAGGTGCTTTAACAATACAGTGGGATTCAAGTTTTGCTCTAAGGTCTTTTGAAAGGTCTGTCATTTGGGTAAAATCTGAAACCCCCCTTTGATGAATCCACTTAATTATTTGCCTAGCCCTGAACGGCTTCTCATCAATAGAAATGAAGAACTCCTCAAGTTCTATTTTATTAAGACCCAATAGGTTTATTTTTTCCATGTCCAGTTTGAATTAATTAAATAATTTAAAATTGCAGCAACGCCTATCCCAAGAAGGTTTGCTAAAATATCATTAACCATAACAATCTTAAACATAAGAAAAAAAGTTAGATAATTAAAAATCCCTGTAAATCCCATAACTAAATGAAACTGCATTAACCGCGATATCAATGCCCTTTCTAGATTCCTTTTTTTAAAAGTCCAAAAATTATTTAAAAGGAAATTGGAAATAAGTGATGTCTCAATTGAAATAATTGGAGCAACCACTTCGGCCATACCTAAGTATCTTGTCAAAAAGATATAACTGCCCAAGTTAACGAATAAGCCAGAAAATCCTACTGTTGAGTACTTTATAAAATCTTTATGACTGTGAAACCCTAGCTTGGGTATGTTTAAAATAAATTCTACTTGGTCTCTAAGGGATAATTTTGAAGAACCCGAATTTCTTCTAGAAAAAGTAATAGGGATTTCCTTACACTTTGCACCTTGCACAACCAGTTCGCATATCAATGAGGATTGAAATGAATAACCTCTCGTTGAAAGAAAACCTAAATTGCATTTCTCTAGGTGAGAAGAAGATATACATCGGTAGCCCGAGGTGCAGTCACGTATATGTCTCACGCCACCAGCATAACGAACCAAAAGGTTGCCCAGCCTGCTTATAAACTTTCTGCGAAATGAAAAATCAGGCGTAGACCCTCCTTCTACGAACCTAGACCCAACCACCAGAGAATAGCCTGCGTTAATCTGTTCTATAAAAGCAGGTATTAATTTGGGATCGTGTTGTCCATCCGAATCCATTTGAAAAACAAAGTCTGGCTTAAAAGAACTTAGTGCATATAACAAGCCTCTCTTGTAGGCATCCCCTAGGCCTTTCTTGTCTCCGGTTATCATGTGTAAATCTGGGTATTTTGCAATTAAACGGGTAACTTCTTTTTGTGTTCCATCGGAAGAATTGTCATCCACGACTAAAACTCTGAACCTGCTAGTAGGAACAAGAATCTGATTAGAAAATATGCCTTCAACTGTTTGTCGAATATTTTTTTCTTCGTTGTAGGTTGGCAGGACAAAACAAACCTCAACGGTTTTGGTTCCCAATGAATCTCTTTTGTCCTTTAGATCCACGATTTTCTCCACATCCTGTTATAGAAGCTCTCTCTATCTATGTCCAAACCAAGCTGTAAGGGCAGCCAATAAATAAAAGCTGCCACTATTAAAAATAACACTAGAAGGTACAAAAATTTGTATTGAATTTCAGGTTTTAAACCTACCTTGTAAAGAAGGAAGCCTAGGGCTAAAAACGCAAACCCTGAAGCCGGTTGATAGTGGTATAAAAACGCTGACCTAGAAACAAAGGCCCAAGGCAAAAAATTTGCATAAAACCCAAGGAGAATCAGCGAGCTTATAGCAAATTCAGATTCATAAGTTTTGGTTGCTAGAACTTCAAAAAATGAACTCATCCATTTTAGGCTCATAATCAAAATTGCCATCAGTGAAAACAAGTAAAGAGCTGGATTTGGTAACAGGTGCACAGAATTAAAAACAGTTGTTTGAACACCGCCGGTAGAAAGTACTTCACGGGAAGAGAAATAGTAGCCTATTGGTTTTAGCATAATTGGCCATGTGTACCAACTTGAACTATATGGATGCGCTTTCTGTTCAAGGTTCCCCAAGTGGTAAGAGCTTATATTAAGATGCCTATCTATTAATGAATATTGCTCGCTGAATATTAATTCTGGTATCCAAATAATCGTATAAGTAATGAACGGGAGCGACAAGAGGACTAAAACTACACGGGCCCTTGTAGAAAGAGAATTGTTAGGTCTTAAAAGTTTATTTTTTATATTATCTATAGGCTGAATCCTTGATAGCAAAATCAAAATAAATACACTGCAAATACCTACTCCCCAAAAACCCAGGCCATTCCATTTTATGGAAAAAGTCACACCAAATAAAATTGAAGATAAAAATAAATATAGAATCTGATTATTTTCTTTTTTTAGGAAAATAATCAAGAGCAGTAAAGATAAAAACCCAAATAGACTCATGTAAATATTGATTAAGCCAAACCTTGAATCAACTAAAAATGATCCGTCCAAACAGAAAAATAAGGCAACCAAAATAGCAAACCCCTTCTGGTTTAATAGCTGTAAGCTCAAATTATAAGAAACCCAAATTAAGGCTGATCCTGCAACAGCCCCAAGCCACCTATAACTTACCGGGTCTAAATTTGCCAATTCAAAAGAGGTAGAAGACAGTGTGTCAGTCCAAGGTAAAAGGTAATATAAATAAATTCCAAAAGACATTAGATAATTGCCCATCGGAGGATGGACAGAGAAAAACTTCTCGCCAGAAATGTAATTTAACCCGTATAAAGGATAAAAAACTTCATCAAAAGTCTCTCCGGGTATAGTTCCTAGATTAAAAAATCTCAAGAAGATGCCTACTAAAAGAATACAAAGAATAGGGAAATTGTCTATTATTCTTTGCATTTAACTATTCAAGGATATTATTTAAATTAAAAGAAATGGGCTAAATTCCTTTTAAATATTTATTTTTGCCTAAAAGAAGCGCTTCCATTCTATCTAACTTCAGTCATTAAGATAAATGGTTTATTAATTTTTAAGAGAAGGATGGTTCTGACTTTTTTTTCTTATTTCTTGTGCGGAACCAGAACTGAATGAGGATAAGCACGTTTATAAATCCCATAATCCCCGCAAAAGCAAATGACCAAACATAATTCCCTTGTAAATCAAAAAAATAACCCCCGAAGAAACCACCAAGCCCCATACCTGTCCATCCAAAAAAAGATGTTAAGCTCATAGCTCTGGCAGCAAACTTGGCCGATACCATTACTCTCGTACATACGAGAATACTCGACATTACTCCTGAGTAAGTAAATCCAAAAAAGGCTGCTAACAAATAAATTCCAATAGGTGTAGAGGCATGAGGAAACCAAATAACCGAGATAGTTTGACCCAAAGACATAAGAATATAGGCAGGTAGGGGCCCTATAACATCTCCTAACATCCCACCTAGGATTCTTCCAAAAGCTCCACAAAACATTAGAACCATGAGAACACTAGTGGCAAATTCTAAAGAAAAATTTGCATCTGTTAGTAAAGGAACTAGATGGACGATTGGTACCGACATACAAATACAACAGAAAATAACAGCAAGGCTAATCCAAGCAACCACTTCTTTTTCAGAAATTGGGAAATCTCTAACTTCTGGATCTTCTTCGGTTCGCGCACTCTCTCTCCAAGGAGATTCTTTTATAAGTAGAGAAATAGGAAGCGCTATGACAATATAAATAATAGCTAAATTAAGATAAGCACTTTTCCAACCAGCGGCTTCGATCAAATAACCACTCAAATGAGGGATAAAGGCTTGTCCAATAGCTCCTCCTGAAGCTGCAATACCCAAAGCTAGACCAGGATTTTGACGAAACCAAAACCCCACGTTCGCATAAAGAGGCGAGAACAACAAGGCAGAACCAAAAGCGCCGAATAAAAAGTAAAGAAAATAAAATTGAAGTAAAGATGTTTGAATGCTTAAAAAATAAAGACACAAGGACATGGCTAGGGCCCCAACCAATCCAAACCATCGGGTTCCATACTTGTCTGCCAAATATCCCCAGAAGACACCAAACAAAGCTGAAGAAAAAGAAGCAACCGTGTACGCAAGAGAAGTCTCTCCTCGAGACCAGCCAAAATCTGAAGATATGGGCTTTAAAAAAACCGATATAGAAGCTAAAGACCCGAAAGCCAGTCCGCTTAAGACAAAAACTACAAAAACCATTATCCATGCATACCTAGGAGTTGTTGATTCAAAAAAATCTTCTGTATTGGCCATTTTTAGGGTATGTTAATTATTTATAAATAATAAATTAGGAGATAAGAACATGTTATTAAGAGCAACTATATTATCCTTTATAGGAATTTTATTATCTTTTAATGTAATTTCTGCTCAACCTTATGGTTCTCATAATTCAGCTAAATGGCAAATCTGGGCCTATGCCTCAGCTGCCCCAGATTTCATTGGAGATTTTGCAACAGTAAAAGGTGGTAATGGCGAGATCTTAAGAGAAGGCACCAATGGTTGGATATGTTTACCTTTCAATCCAATGCCTGAAAAGGGCTTTAAAACTCCTCATGATGGCAACCCTGTATGCGGAGATGCTGCATCTTTGGCGTGGGTGGATGCCTACATGAACAACACAGTACCTAAACTAGAAAGCGATGGATGGATGTGGATGTTGCATGGAGATACCGGAGTTGACAATTTCAGAGCTTATTCGGAAGGCGACAGAGAAGGCTCTAATCCAATTCATTATATTGAGTCCGGACCTCATCTAATGCTTTTACCTAGAGATCCTGCCAGTCTTGATACACAAACTACTGATTTCGATACTGGCGCGCCTTATGTCATGTTCAAAGGAACCCCGTATGTGCACTTAATGATTCCTGCTGAAGGTTATTACGATTATCAAGAAGAGTCAGAACCTAAATAAGACCGACTAAAATAAAACTAATTTTCTGGGCTGAACGAGCCCAGTAATTTTTTAACTTCTTAGAGGTATTTAAGGGCACACAACTTATTGCCCGAAGGGTCTCTCAAGTAAGCAAGATAAAGTTTCATTCCCATTCCCTCTCTCACTCCAGGAGGATCTTCACAAGTCGCGCCACCGTTTTCTAATCCTGCAGCATGCCAAGCATTGCCTGTCTCTTCATCTTTCACTGAAAAGCCAACGGTGCTTCCGTTGCCATGTGTTGCTACTTCACCGTCTATTGGTTCTGATATTAAAAAAGTACTTCCATCTAGAAAGTACATGTACCTATTATGACCCGTTGGGTTGACGGACAGAACTCCTGGCTCACACCCCAGAACACCCAAAACATTATCATAGAAAGTTTTAGACTCTTCTATGTCGTTGGCACCTATCATTATATGACTGAACATGTTTTCTCCTTTTAATTAAATTTTTTGATGTTTCAATTTTATATTACTTTTTATTAAACAGAACTATATCTTTTGCAGGTATTTCCAAAGTCCAGTTCCTTTGAGCTGCTACCACCTTCAAAGTTTCTTCTGAGTAAAATGAAACATGCGTAGGATCTCTTCGGTAGTACCAACTTTCAAACAATTTATCTTCTGTCATAAAGCAGGTCATGAGGGCTAGCCAGCCCCCCTTCTCCAACAAACCGTCAAGAGTATTAAATTCTTCAAAGGGATCAAAAAAATGCTCGGCTGTCTCGCTACAAGTTATAAAGCTGTATTGTTTAGAAAGCACATTCTTATCAGGAAAAAAGAAGGGATCATAGATCTCCATCTTATACCCATCCATCCTTAACATATCAGCTAGAGCTGGACCTGGGCCGCAACCAAAATCCAAACCACCATCGCCTGAAGATAATTTGGTCTTAAGTGGTTCGGCAAGTTTTGAAAGGAATGACCTGTATGCTTCATCATGAACTTCGTTGTTATGCTGCTCATAACGATTTCTTTCTTCTTTGAGGTCAAGGCGATGAACCTTGTCTAAAAACTTAGCTTGGCAAAAGCTGCATTTCCAATATTTCTTATCTTCAACGATTTTAAAAAGCTCTATTAGTTCACTTTTGCAAACCACGCAATTCTTATTCACTGCTTTACTGGTCATTGGGTCCTCGAATTAGATTACTTAAAAAGAATAAACATTCTCACTTCGGCGTACAAGTTTTTTGAGTCGCCGGCCTGTATCTATTTTTATTAAAACTTGATCTAAATCAAAATGATTATCAGTTTCAACCCCATTCTCATTAAGAGTTTTGAGAACAGAATCTGCTAACATTCATAAAAAAAGAGGCTGCTATGGAACAAAATAATTTACGCTCAGCTGAAGTTATTAATATTCTTAATGAGATTATGGAATATGAGCTGGCGGGCGTTGTTAGGTACACCCACTACTCTTTAATGGTAGTTGGTCCTCACCGACTTCCAATAGTTGAATTTCTTAAAGAACAAGCCAATGAATCTCTACAGCACGCTCAACAGGCAGGAGAGTTGTTGACCGGTCTTGACGGGCACCCAAGCCAAAGGATAGCAAAAATTTTAGAGACTAATAATCACTCTATCAAGGACATACTCGAAGAAAGCCTCGCACATGAAATGCATGCACTAAATTTATATAAAAAATTGTTAGGTGTTGTTGAAGGGGTTTCTGTTTACCTAGAAGAATACACAAGGAGCCTGATAGGGCAGGAAGAACAACACCAGCTTGAACTAAGAAAAATGCTGAAAGATTTTAGCTAGTAGTTTGAAGCTTTTAATATAAATTCTTTTAACAATGAATTACTCTTCCTTGTAATTATCTTCCAGAATTCCTTTCTCTTTTAAGGTTTTTGTTAGTTTTTCTAAACGCACTAGTGCTACCACTCCGACCATCCCAAAACCAAAACCCACTACTGCTAGTCCTTCCATAATTCTCTCCTTTTAATTCACTGTCTAAATTTTCTAATGTTTGGTCTACTAACTTGTATTCTTTGTTCTGAGTTTATAATTCAATTTTATATTTGCCTATAACTTTATCTTCTATATTTTTTTATTGAATTTTTTCCTTTGCTCAACTTCTTTATTTATTTCTTTAGCGCATTCGCTTGCTTTTGTTTCGAAAAGGAAGGGGAAGATGGCATGGATAATCGAAGCAAAACCAGCAAATATCATCTTAAATCCAAAAGAGGTAGCACAAATCATATGCTCTAAATACGTCTCGTCTATTGAATGCGGGTGATTTGTAAATAATTTAACATTTTTTTTCATTTCATTTCTCCTTTTAATTCTAAGTAGGGATCCAAGCGGAGAATTTGTCTTGGCGGCGGAAATCCCATTACGAACCTTGCTGGAAGCGGCAAAGGATGTTCAGCAGCTACCCGTTCAAACTCTTCTCCTTCCACTGGCGCAGCAATGTAATCTTCAACATTTCCCTGAATTTCTCCACGTACATTAGGATTCTTGCGTGCTGCTTTGTACCAACCTCTAGTCCAGTGGTGGGCAGAAACATATAGTTTTCCATCAGTAACGAAGCGTGCAACCATTGTGTTATTAGATTCCCCTTTATCATCCATCGTAGTAATCACAATCATTGGTATGCCGCAATCTCTCCTTAGTGTCTTTTGTCCATCTGCATTTGAGCACCCTTCTGGACCCTCAAAAGAAGGCTGATACATGCCCAGAAATACGGATTCGAATAGCAAAACAAAAATAACATAGACTGCAGCTACAACTCCTAGCCATTTAAATACTTTCATTTATTTTCTGCTTTTTTAATTCACTGTTATGTTCTACTCAACAATGGGCGAGTGGTTAAGACATGTGAGTTTTGAACAATCCTTCTCATATCACTCATTATTTAAAATTCTCGATAAATATTACCACGACCCAGTTGCACTTCATTTTAAAGTGTATATCAACGTATGTGTAACTTGAACGTCTTTATTGTCTCTATCTTTAGTAAGATGTATTAGTTCTTCAATGAACTTTCATTCATCTAGATATACCATCCATAAGAATCCCAAGTTCTGTTCCTCATGTAAATGAGTTGTCAGTTTTAACAGCATGAAAGGACAAGTTAGAGTTGTTGAATGCTTTCGCTAAAAAAAGAATAGACTAATTTAAACTCTTTCCGTCTCTAAATATTATCTAAATCTATGGCTTTATAGTTCAAACTATTTAGTCGATTTAATGTTTCCAAATGCTATAAGTACATTCCCAGGCATATGGCCATAGAGAGAATATCCAGAACTCAAGTAAAGATTGCCTTTGTAAGGAAGAGGACCGCTTCCTCCAATAGACCCTCCGTAACCCTTAATTCCAGTTACTGAATCAAATTTACGAACTGTATCAAAGTCCCAAATTATAGAACCATTACTAGAATTGTAAGCTCGGATATGTCCATCCATATGACCAGCAAAAACCACTCCATCTATAGCTGAAATTGCTGCAGAAATTCCTGCGTTACAGAATTCTCGATCATCGCAAATTTCAGGTGCTTTTGTATACCAGAGAGTCTCACCGGTTCTCGCATTCAGAGCATATAAACCTGGAGTAGGTTTTTCTGTATAACCATGAACAGCAATAATTTCTTCTTCTCCCCAGCTCATATCTGAAATAGGAACAAATAGTTTCTCTCCATCAGCAGCAAGACCAAAATGAATTCCTCCTTGGATGCCACCACGTCCTAATTTCTTACTCCAAACAATTGATCCATTTTGTGGGTCTAGACCCCAAACATCGCCAGATTTTTGTCCAGCTACTAAAATATCTTTACCCCCAGACAGAGAAATCAGTACAGGACCTGCCCCAAAATCTTGGTCTGGACCATTCTCTATAGGACAGTTTGGATTATTTACTTCCATACAAGCCATGTTCCAAGCATCTCCAGATGTCATTTGAGTAGCCCAAACTATGTTTCCATTAGATATATTAAAAGCAATTATGGAGTCGCTTGTATTTGTAGAGGGCGAAGAATAATTTTCACCTGTGCCTAGATACAATCTGTTCCTATTCTCATCAAAAGTAACAGTAGTCCAAATTGGAGCTCCAGATGGAGCAATAATTGGTGTACCTTTTGAAGTAGCTCCTATTTGTCTCGGAGTCTTTTTGACTGTGTAAGATTTCCAAATAAGTTCCCCATTGAGTAAATTAATGGCATTCAAACTACCTCTAAAAGTACAGCACTTGTAATTAGGATCAGCTGCTGAAGTCACTTCTAATGATGAAAGAGGGGCGTAAATGACTCCATCAATGCTGATGGGAGTGCCTGTAAAAGTTGCGTTAGAGTGATCGTCTATTTTTTTCTTCCAAATTAACTCTCCTGAAACAGCATCTAAAACATAAAGTTGTGCAAGAAGATCTCCAAAATAAGCTCGAGCCCTACCTTTTGAATCCCTAACCACAGAAACAGCAGTTCTTACTTCTGCAGAGGCTCTAAATATCCAATGAATACAACCCGAATTATTATCAATTGCGTAAACCCTACCGTCCTGACTACCTATAAAAATAGTGTTTCCTGTACGGAAAGGCTGTGACCTGACTCTTTGAGAATTAGGAAAAGCAAAGGCCCAAATAGGTTCGAAAGAAGTTACATCTGAAGCATCCATTCCAGCAAGTTTTGGGTTTTGAAATCTTGAGTTAGACAACTCAAATCCCCATCCACTTGCTTTTGAAGAAAGCTCCTCCCCAAATTTTATTGAGGATTTACACCTCTTTGAAGTAACTTGTTGAAGAGAGGTTAAAGAAACTTTTGATAAATGTTCTGCTAATTTTTCTTTGGATTCTGCGCTTAAATTTTTAGCCTGATTAATCATTATTCCTTCTGTTAAGGAAGAATAAATAGCATCTGTGGGCATCATTTCAAGAAACATTCTGTGGGGAGCTTTGGCTACACCACCTTCATGACAGCTGGCACAATTTGCTTGATAAATTTTTTCGGGATCAGCGAGACCAAGAGAAAAAATAGGACAAAGGATTAAAACTATAACTTTAAATATATCTTTTAATAAAACCACTCTTTGACCTTTCAATTAAAATTTTAATTATTGCATCTTGTATGTAATCGCTATCTTTCTCTATAATCATAACAAGTTAAAGTACAAGTGAATAGAAGTACAGGGGAGCGATTATGAGTACTATCAGTAATAAGTATATTAAAGGACCCAGGGTAAATCCTAGTGCTAAAAAAGATTCTTTAGAAGCGAAGCAACCCTATGTAGATAACGGTATCAGTAGAATTTCACCGGAAAGGTACTTCAGTGCAGAGTTTATGGAAAAAGAGTGGGAAAATCTATGGTCTAAAGTATGGTTAATTGCTGGACCTACTTCTGATCTAGCTAAAACTGGCGATTATTTCATTTTCGAGATAGGAAGAGAATCTCTCATAATAACTAAGAATGAAAAAAACCAAATCAAAGCTTTCTACAATGTATGTAGTCACCGTGGAAACAAACTCATTTTGAATGAAAGAGGAAACTTATCTACTTTTACTTGTTCCTTCCATTCTTGGAAATACAATCTGGATGGGGAGTTAATTAAGATAACTGATGAAGAATCTTTTCGAGAAGGAGTCATATGCCAAAATGCAGACTTATCAGAAATACTTTGTGAAACCTATGCTGGATTAATTTTTATTAACATGGACTCTAAAGCCTGCCCTCTTATAGAAAGACTAGGTCTACCAGAAGGATATCTTGAGTCCTACTCTATAGATAAAATGAAAGTAGCACGTCACGTACGGAGCGAATGGGAAGCAAATTGGAAAACAGGAGTAGATGCCTTTTATGAAGTGTATCACCTTCATGCAGTTCATCCTGAAACTAGAACTGTAATGGACGATGTTGAAACACAATACGATCTGTATCCTCATGGGGCCAGTAGGATGATCGTTCCCTTAGGACGCAAGAGCCCTAGAGTAAATGATCAAGAGACTGTAGATATTGGTTTGGAAACAATGTTAGCCAGTGCCGGTATAGAGAAGAAGGATTTCCCCATAGACGCTAAATTAGTTAGAAATACAATACAAAAACATAAGAGAAATCTAGCCAAAGAATTGGGCTTTGACTACAGCAACCTAACAGATGGTCAACTTACAGATAGTTGGGCTACAGGTGTTTTCCCTAATGTTCAATTGGGGTTGCATCCTGAAGGTATTTTCCTGATGCGTTTTCTACCACATCCTTACGATCCAGAAAGATTTTTCTACGACACGATAACATTATGTCGAATTTCTGATCATCCCGCCTATAAAGTACCCGATTGGATGGGATTACCAGAGGATTTAAATCTCAGTGGTTTTTCTAGACCTATGACTGAATACTTCGCACCTAACGAACCGGCCAATCTAGGTTTAGTTCTTGATCAGGATTCACAACTATTGCCCAAGATACAAAAAGGCATAAAGTCTAAGGGATTTAAGGGACCTTTATGGTCAGAACAAGAACAAAGATTAAGGCATTTTCACTGCGAATTGGATCTTTATTTAAAGCAATCTAAATAATAAAACTTAATCAAAAATAGCTCTTAAGAAACTTTATGTAGCTTTTAGTTAGATTATCTAGCCATCAACAAATATCAAGGGGTTAAAAAAATTGACATAAATAGTTATTTGCCTCTATAGTAAATCATAGAATTTTGTTTTTTTTAAGAGAGTGTAAATAATGAATAAATTTAAAGAATTAACGAAGAAAATAACCAAGTCTTTTATTAAAAGTCTTGTCGGCCTACTAATATTAATTAGTTCTACCACGATCCTTGGTCAGGAAGAGAAAGATTCTGTTGAAGAAAGCTCTGGAACTCTTGAAGAGATTGTTGTAACAGCTAGCCGCAGAGGTGGCACAGATATCATGATCACACCCGTTTCCATGACGGCTATAACGGGAACTGATATTGAGAGGTATTCTTCAAGGGATTTAAGAGATATAGCCTTAATGGTACCTAATCTGTCTGCAGCCACAGTATCTGCATTTAATTCTGCCTCATTTGCAATGAGAGGAGTAGCTGAAACAACTATTATCCTCTACAAGGAAGCGCCCGTAGGAGTCGTAATAGATGATTTCTCCATACCACATCTGCAAACTCAAAATCTTGAGATGTTTGATATAGAACAGATAGAAGTATTAAGGGGTCCTCAGGGAACCTTATTTGGTAAAAACACAACTGCAGGAGTAATAACGGTAAGGACTAAGAAACCTGAAATGGATACATCGTATACAGATATCAAATTCGAAGTTGGAGATTTTGGAAGAAATGATCTTGAGTTTGCCTTAAATGCTGCCTTGAGTGATACCCTTGCTTTTAGATTTTCTGGCCAAGTCCTTGATTCTGATGGATACTATAAAAGTGGCTATAGCTGGGGACCTCTCCCAGCTGCTACTGGGCCCAACGCAGGCCTTAGCGGACAAGGTGATGGCAGTGATATTGGTGGAGATGATGTCTTTTCTGCAAGAGCTAAGCTTTTATGGGAACCCTCGGACACAGTTTCGGCACTTTTTCAATATGAAATAATCCGTGACAGCAGCGATTCTCCCCCAATTGTCAATGACTCCCCTGCAAATTATTACTTTTCCTATTGGGGCTGGGGCGCCGTACCTGGAGATAGAGTGGATGTGGCTGGATATTTTGAAAGAGCGGATGATGCCTCTCTTTTAAAAATGAAGGAAGGGCATCGGGTTGACATTGATGGAATCTATATGAACCTAGATTTTGATTTAGGTGATTGGACTCTTCATTCAGTGACTGGACGTAGGGAACAAGAATCAAGACTTCCGAGTAATTACTCTGGAACTAGTGGTCCAGTTTCTTTGTTTGATGCAACTCGAGATGATGATCGTGAGACCATACAACAAGAAATTCGTTTAAATTCTAACTTTGATGGCCCACTTAACTTTGTCTTAGGAGGTTTTTATCAATCAGATAAAACTAAATTTTGTGTTCTTCAGATCGTTGGTTTTCTAGACTTTTTTGGATTAGGAACCCCTCCAAATTATTTTAACGACAACCCTTTGATTCTTTGTAATGCCCAAGATGCCGAAGCGCGGGCTTTCTTCGCTGATGGCACCTATGATATTTCCGATAGAATGCACTTTACCGCTGGTGTAAGACAGACACGAGAGAAAAAATCTTGGGTTGGTCGTCCCAGAGTAGCCGTTCAGCTATTGGGAGGATCTTTTGATCCGGCTTTTACTTATAAGGAATTAGGTGAACCTCTTAATGCTGCGGACTTTGATCGTTTTTCTACTGGAGTGGTTAGAGATTCTGAGGACTGGAGCGAACCTACTTATCGGGCTGTCTTAGGTTACGATATAAACGAAGAATGGTTCGGATTTGCTTCTTATGCTCATGGCTTCAAGAGTGGAGGTTACAATGACCAAATAGGGACTCAATTGAACCCTATCACACCTTTAGCAGCTCGACCCGTTAATCCTGAAACTGCGGATTCATTTGAACTAGGTTTAAAGGGAAGATCATCAGATGGCAGGTGGTCCGTAGCTGCAAATTATTTTTCAGTAACTTATAAAGATGCACAAAGGACTCTAAATGCGGTTTTTCCGACGGGCCAGGAAACCTTATTTTTCAATGCTGCAGAACTAGAAGCAGATGGCTTGGAACTAGAATTCTCTGTGATGGCTACGGATGCAATGACACTCCGAGGTAGCTACGCTAGTTTGGATTCAACCTTTAATAGATTTGAAGCAGATACTAACTTTGATGGGGTAATTGATGTAGATTTAAGTGGTAATCCAGTGCAAAGAGCTCCGGAGAATCAATTTATGTTAGAAGCACTCTATCAGTCTCCTACTTTATCTAACGGAGGTAGTTTAGATTGGAATTTACGTGTTAGTTATGAAGATGATCAAGTTGCTAGTTATTCAGCTGCTGGTAGTGAATTTGACACAATGCTGAAAGCAAAGTCTTTGTTAGATATGAATCTCACTTATACTGACCCACAAGATCGTTATTTTGTAAGCTTAGTAGGAAGGAATCTTGGAGATAAAAGATATGTTCAAGGATCTCTTTCTGTTGCTACTCTCTGGGTAATGGCCGCATATGGTGCTCCAAGATACTGGGGTGTTCAGTTTGGCACTAGACTTGGTCGCTAGTCTTCAAAACCTAAAAAAGGGCGTTATTTAATAACGCCCTTTTCCATGACTTAATAAATTAAAAAAAATTGAATGACAGTTCTTTTAGAAATCAAACTGATTTAAAAAATTTAGATTACTGTACCTTCAAAGAATTTTTTTTCTTCCTTACTTATTCAAAGAGCAAACTTATTCTTCTTTTTTAAAATCAATAAAAATTGGAGAAGACCATGCCAAAGCAGGACTCATTGAAAGACATTCATCTTGTAGTGTTTCTTCTCTATCATCTCCTAGACAAATATCAACTTTTTGACAGTTTCCAGCTTCGTCATATTCGCACCTTAATTGCTTTCCATTTATTGTGGATTCTGATTCTTGAAAAACTTTAACGTAATATACTGCATCCCTTTTAAGTTCTTTGAATTTTGGATCGCTGAAAGTTAATTCACATCCTTCCGGATTAGGTTGGCAATTTATACTAAGCCAGTTGTCTTCTATCAAATCTCCTACAATTTCTGAAGAATTTAATTGTGGAAGTATTCTTACTATTTGAATCTTCTCAATTAAATTCCGCTGATTTCCAGGGTTGTAACATTCATTCTTACAGAGTCGTTCAATTTCTTCAGAACCTAAAGATAATAAGGAATAATCTGGACAGCCGGGAAGTTGCTTTAAGGATCCAGAAGCTGTTACTTTAAAGATTGGAATCTCAGACATTTCTACATCAGAACCCATTGGTAAGGGGTCAAGTGAATTAGGGGGGTTAATTAATTTGAATGAAAGAAGGATTCTTTTACCACTAGTTCCATAAACTCTACGTTCTTTGAAAGCATTCCAAATATCATTGCGATCTCTACTTTCTGCATGTACTGCCATTAATCCTCCTGTGTAGAAAAAACTAGATTGACGTTCCATTTCAAATCTATTAAATGGGCTTAATTCATTGAGGTTAACTGGTAAGGGTTTTGGCAATTGTTCATCAGTAGAACTGGTAAAAAGATCTCTGAAAAGTGAACTCTTAAACCCCCACCAATCAGACATATTACCCCTGCTAAATTCTTTGTACCCAGCGCCTGGTCTTGCAGAGTGGTTATCGCTTGAAGCAATTAACCCGAAACGAAAGCGTAAAGGAGTTTCTTCCAAAGTATTGGATAATGCCAAGGCATACTGAGCAGACCCTCCTGGTCTATAATTAAATGAAGGTAGAAAACAATCAGTGCATTGTCCTGCATTAATCCAATCTTCATTGCTAGCACCTGAAATGGCATGGAATCCTGAAATACCTCCTTCTAAATAATATTTCCTAGCAAGAGAAGCCCTTTCTGCACAGACTGATTGCTCTATTCCTTTATCTACGCATCTTTTTAGTACAATCTCTCCTGCATGCCAACAGGAAGGTATATAATTGGAGATAGGCTTTGGGCAAGAAACATTGCCATCTTCATCCTTTTGAACCGCTCGCCAATCTCGGTACTCTTCTGAATTACCATGCCCTGAAAAAACTTCCATAAGAATTTGACGTTTTGGATCGTGAAAACCTTTTTCTAACTGCAGATTAAAATCTTCTCCCGGCGGGGTATAAATACCCCAAGTTGTACCATGTGGAATAACTATTGAATCTAGTTGAATTTCTTCAAGTTGGGAAAACAATTCCTTAGGATCCTTAGCTACAGCTAAACATTCCTTTGACCTATTGTTAACTTTACCCTTCAAAGAATAATTACAGTTAGGAATCTCTGCCAGATTTTCCACACTATGATAAAAATCAAAATATCTTTGTCTATTAGTGAAGTCTAATATCGGGGGAAGGTAACGAAGTTTCCAATCTAGTGTGCGAAAAGCGGCAGTAAAATTGGAGCCAATAGGTCTTACAGGCAAATCCTCCTCTCTAATTCCTGGAAAGATAACGTTTTTGTGTCCAAAATGAGTATTTGGCGAGTTGCCAGCTTGGGTCCACTCAAAACCTATAAAAGCCGTGAGATCTGGGTCTTCTTGAGGGGACACCGAATTACACTGGCGAATACTCTCTTTTGATTCTATCCATTGGTCTGGGGTTAGGCTCTCTGCATGATCAGTTAAGGCGAAGAAATCTAAGTTAGAACAATATCTAGCAAAATTACAAGCATCCGCTGGGGGATGGGTTCCATCCCCTTGGACTATAGGTAAAGACATTCTAAATGCGTCTGTAGAGAAGGTGGTATGTACGTGAGAATCACCAAACAATATCAAGCGGTCTTGATCTTGTTGATTAGAATGAAGCATTGAAGTTTCATCATCCTTTCTACTATTTATTTCTTCAGGAATTGGTGTATTGATCACTTCTCCGATACCTTCAGAAGAACCTAAAGGATTAAGATTTAAAAAACCATAAATTAAAAAGAAAATAAAAATGAAGAATAAAAAAATAGAGAATAAGCTTTTGATTAATTTACCTTTCATTACTAAGTTCAAATACCGGTAAAGAAAGTGTATCTGACCAAGCAGAAAATACTACTCTGACACCTACACCTACAGTTACAAGTTCTGATTCACAATTGACAATGTTACTCATCATCCGAGGACCTTCTTTCAGATCAATAAGTGCAACTATATAAGGCACCTTGTAACCTTCTGTAAGCGCTTTTCGAACAACTGTAAAACTAGCGACATTACCTTTACCGCTGGCATTAACCCAATCTAAATTCCGTCCTGAACACACTTTACAAAAGACGCGAGGATAAAACTGAATAGCCCTACAGCTCTTGCAATGTTGTAGTCGAAGAACACCTTCATTACATCCATCAAAAAACTCACTTGATAATCCAGAAACTTGTGGCTGTATACGACTCATATCAACTTGCGTCTCTACCTAAAATCAAAGTGGTATGGCTAGACATAATGCCACCTTGAGCGTGCAACAGTCCTACATGAGCATTGATAACTTGTCTTTTCCCAGCAGAATGGCGCAATTGCCAAATAGATTCAGTTAAAGCAAACATAGACCCAGGATTGCCTGGATGACAGTGAGATAAAAGTCCACCATGAGTGTTTACAGGAAGTGAGCCATCAGGACCAATTCCTACAGAACTAATGAAAGGGCCTCCTTCTCCTTTTTTACAGAAGCCTAAATCTTCAAGTTCTAATAGAACTGTTGGGGTGAAGCAATCATAGAGTTGTGCAAATTGCATATCCTTAGGCCCTAAACCCGCCATGGCATAGGCTTGCTTGCTAGACTCAAGAGCAGCTGAAGTAGTAAGGCTTTTTGCTTGGCTAATATGTTCATGATTGTGTCCTTCACCAACACCCAATAAGTAGACAGGAGGGTGGGGGAAATCAACAGCCCTTTCTGCTGAAGTCATTACAATGGCTGCTCCGCCATCAGAAACTAAGGAACAATCAAGTAAATGCAGCGGGTCGGCAATCATCCTTGAATTTAAAACATCTTCGACAGTTATTGGATCACGCATTTGTGCATTCTTATTTTTGACTGCATGTGCTCGACAGGCAACTGCAATTTCAGCAAAGTGTTCAGGAAGGGTACCAAATTTTGCCATATGCGCCTGAGCAATTAGAGCGTAATAAGCAGGCACTGTGGGACCATAGGGTTGTTCAAACTGAGGGTGCCCTGTAGAAGATTGTGCGAGTAAGCTCTGCTCTCGACTAAGGCCACTTCTAAGACAATCAGCCATGGCAATAACAATAATATCAGCCATGCCAGTTACAATAGCTGAGGCTGCGTGGTGTAAAATCGAAAACGTTGTGCCACCCCCAGCACCTGCAGCAAAGCAATAACGGGGAAATATTTGCAGGTATTCAGCCATTGCTTCTGCGTGATAAAGCATCGGTTTTGACATGCTGTTACAAGTGATCAAGCCATCAACCTGATCTTTATCAATGCCTGCGTCAGACAATGACAATAATATAGCATCTGCGCATAATTCATTGGCATCCAGACCTGGTACGATCCCAACTTGAGAATCTGCTGCGCCTACCAAAGCGACCTTGCCACGTAAAGAAATCACACTACTACATCCACTACACAATTATCCTTTTTCAGCAAAAAGGACTGTCGCCTCTCCTGGAGCTACAATCCCTCCTGCTTCGTTTTTAATAAAGACTTCTACTCGAGCCTCTTTAGAATCAGAATCTAAAGCAATTACATTTCCACCGCAATGAAGTGTTTCACCAATATACGCAGTAATACGATTCGAATATTCCATTGACACCAATCGTCCTTCCCCGTCTAACCAATCCTCTACACATTGATGTAACCAATCCCCAATCATAGGACCTGCTATCACAAGACCCGGGTAACCCTCAACTTCCGTAGTATAAGTTTCATCAAAGTGAATACGATGTGCATTCCACAAGATTGCGTTATAAAGAAACAACTGTACATTATCAGGTTTAAACTCTCGGTGTGGCAGCTTATCACCAAGCTGTACAGAGAAAGGTTCCGAACGTTGGATAAAAGTCATATTGTTACCTCAAAATAGATGTTTTCTTTTCTTTGATAACAAGTTCACCCGCGTCATTAATAATTTCCATATCAACTTCATAGAAAATTAATGGACCTGAATGTCCTTTTTTTTCATAAATATTGGTCAATGTGCGAGTAGCTGTCAACCAGTCCCCAGGGTAGATATCATGAATATAATCTATACGTGAACCACCAGCCATAGCTCTTGAAAGGGGAAATTTAGGTAGCAATGGATCTTTTGAGAGCCCATCTGTAGAAAGTGTATTTAAACCCACAACATCCCAAAACAAAGCGATATGAAATAAAGGTGGAGCTTGATCACCCTCCACATATTTGCTTTGAAGAGCACCTACTGCTACTGCATATTTTTTTATGTCCCTTCGAGTAACAAGTTCTCTTTGGGGACAACTTTGGCGTCCAATATTCTCCAGCAATTCATTGCTTAGTAGAGTTTTCATACTTTCCTTTCTTCATCTTGCCAATATTTTTCGCGTAACTTTCGTTTTAGAATTTTTCCTGTTGGAGCTTTTGGCAAACTGTCTACGAAATCTACAGACTTTGGCTTTTGGTATGAAGCTAGATTTTTACCAGCAACATCAATTATTTCTTGCGAAGTTGCCTTCGTTCCGGGTTTCAGAACAACTACTGCTTTTACAGCCTCACCCCACTCATTGTCGGGAACTCCGAATACAGCTGATTCAAGGATTGCTGGATGTTTGTGAATTGCGGCTTCCACCTGAGTACTGTAGATATTTTCTCCACCGGAGATAATCATGTCCTTAGCTCGATCCACAATAAAAATGTAACCTTCTTCATCCCAAAAAGCTATGTCACCTGTCCAAAGCCAACCATCACGGATAGTTTCAGCAGTAAGATCTGGTCGACGCCAATAACCAATCATATTAGCTTCAGATTGAACAAGAATTTCACCAGGAGTTGCCCCATCTTTAGGCACTAAATTACCTTCAGAATCAACTAGCTTTATAGACGTAACAAAGCCTTCTCTGCCACAGGATGCCAAGCGCTCAGGATGATCTCCTTTAAGCGCTCGAATATGATCTTCTTGCGACAGGAAACTCATTGTCATACCTTCTGTTTGTCCATACCCTTGTATGATAGTGCAAGGAAATGCAGCTAGAGCAGCTTTGACAACACTGTGTGGCATCGGACCTCCACCGTACTGAATATTACGCAAACTACTTAGATCAAAGTTTTTAAAATCTTCTACCGCCATCATCCAGTTGAGCATAGTTGTGATACCCAAAAAAGCGGACACACGCTCCTTTTGAATAACTTCCAGGGCTTGTCTAGCCTCAAAATTTATCAAGACTAAAGGACAGCCATGCGCCATGTAGTTGATTGCTAAAGCAATTGGGATATGAAACATTTGACCAGTAAGCATATAAATGTCTGTTGGTAAAATACGTTCTGCTACTGTTTGATTCATCATGCCTATGTAAACAGATTTGTGTGTATGCAAAGCTCCTTTAGACTCGCCTGTTGTACCACCGGTATAAAGAATCATTACTGGATCATCACCACCTACATGGGCTGAAGAAGCAGGTTCAGAATCAGTGGAGTTAGCTAAAACTGTCTCGTAACTCCCATCACTTTCAGGACCAAAACTCAACTTCTTGACTCCTGCCTTACTTAATTCCAATTGTTTAACTGTGTCCGTATATTCATCGGCGTGTACCAGAACATTTGGTTCTCCATCATTTAGAATACGGGACAACTCAGGAACTCCTAGCCGCCAATTGAGTGGTTGTATAATTAGTCCAATTCTGGCACAGGCAAAATAAACTTCCATGTATTCTATGCAGTTTTTTGAAAGTACAGCTACTCTATCACCCTTTACGACATTAAATTGATCTACGAGCCCATTAGCTAATCGTTTAACGCGTTGATCAAGTTCCCCGTAAGTAATTCGACAATTGTTTGGTATATCAATTAAAGCCTCGCGGTCAGGGTCCAAACTTGCTGTTTTAGTGGGTATTTTTCCTAAATTCACAACCCAACTTCCTTAATAGGACTTATCTAGCTCTAAATGCCTCTGAAGTAGCTCCCAGTTATTGTCTTTCTTAACCACTTGATCATGATACACACCAGCAGACAGTACTTGAATCTCTTCGTTTTCAGTTGCGAACAAAGTCAAGTTAGAGACCACTGAAACATTTTTGCCTCCGCTGGATTTAAAAAATATATTGGATACAACATGTCGCCTTTTATCCGTCTGTTGATCCATCGAGTCTGTCATCAGTTTCATAATACTTTCTCGTCCTTCAAAAGGACCTATCTTGTCACCTCCCGCAATTCGCATACTAAAATTAGCTTCTTCAGAAAAACAATCTGAAAGCATGTCGACATCACGCTCATCTAATGCATAGGCCGCACGTGATAATAACTCTGAAATCTTAAGTCTATCTACTTCATTGAGTGGTTCTGTCATATATTATCTCCCATTCCAAGAACGTCTAAGGTGCCTCGCCAAGCTAAAGAGCCGCCATCTATTAGCCATACCGCCCCGTTGACAAAACTAGCCTCAGGGCTTGCTAAAAAACAAACCAGTTCAGCTACGTCCTTTGGCTTGCCCATTCTTGGAATCAGATGGGTCATCGTCATGGTGTTAAGCATCGCGGTAGGATCAACTGCTGCATCAAGGAAATTATCTACCATTTGAGTATGAATTGAACCGGGGCAATAGCAGTTAACCCGAATGCTATCAACTGCCAGATCTACTGCAAGCATTTTAGTCATTTGCATGACTGCCCCTTTGCTTGTGCCATAAGCAACACAGTT
>DQKS01000008.1 GCA_015660645.1 Gammaproteobacteria bacterium | reverse complement strand
TCTCTAGAGCTTTATGCGCCAGCGGGTGAATATATTCAGATTGAAACTCCTGTTCCTTCTTCTTTAACCCCTGAAGAATCAACTAACATAGGATTTGGAGTTATTGTTAGACCTAGTGATCAGCTTACTATTAATTTAGATTATTACTCTCTTGCTTTAGAGGGTCCTTTTAACAGAGAAGCTTCTACTTGTGCGTGTTCAGATAAAATAACTTCTACAGGTGCAGTTTATGATCCTGCAGTAAATGTTCCACAAGATATCACAACGATAATCGCTGAATTAATCAACGGTGATGATGTAGATACCGCAGGAATAGATTTAGAGGTTAAATACAACTTTGAAAATGACTTAGGTTTCTGGTCAGTTGGCGGAAACATGAATCATATCTTAGAGTATGATGTTTCTGGAACAGCTGATGGCAACGCATATGATGCTGCTGGTAAATACAATCTACGTTCTACAGTGCTTCCAATTGAATTACGTATGATGCCAGATCTTAAGCTTAATGCTTATGCGTCTTTATTAATGAATAATGGTGTTTATGCAAGACTTTATGCTAGGTACATTGATGGAGTAGAAATACCTTCTACTTTTGATTCATTGGGAACTATGCAAGGTGCTGGTTACTTTATGGATCAAAAAATCGATGATCATCTAACCTTTGACTTTCATATAGGTTTCAGCGCTTTTGATGATAAAGTGGAAACAACTTTCTCAGTGATTAATTTAACTGATGAAGAACCTCCATTAGTTCCTCATGAGCTTGCGTATGATGCTAATACTCATAACCCAGTTGGCAGAATTATTAAGGTGGGTATAGATTACAAGTTGTAATCGCAGATGATTCTCAGAAAAAACCCTACTTCTGTAGGGTTTTTTTTAACAACGCAAATTTATCTATGTATAATTCTACGCTTTCGGGGCATAGCGCAGCCTGGTAGCGCACCTGGTTTGGGACCAGGTGGTCGCAGGTTCAAATCCTGCTGCCCCGACCAACTTTATGACTTTAGGATTTTAAATAGTGGACGATAAACAAATAGTCATTATTGGCGGAGGACTGCAAGGTCTAGCTACTGCTAACGCTCTTTTAGACAGAGGGGAGAGTGTAATCATACTGGAAAAAGAAGAGGATATAGCTCAGGCAGCAAGTTTTGCAAATGCAGGCATACTGGCCCCTTCTCAATCCATGCCATGGAATTCTCCATCCGATATTCTTAAGATCCTCTCAGGAATAGGAAAAAAAGATTCACCCATGGCTTTGTCTCCAAGAGCTATTCCTTCATTATTTTTTTGGGGCTTGAAGTTTTTAAGAAATTCAACCAATAAAAGGTTTCTTAGAATTTCTAAGAATTGCATTGATCTCGCCAATTATAGTCGTTCATTAACTAAAGAAATTAGAGTTAAAGAAGGTTTTGAATATGACAATACAGAAAATGGTTTGTTGAAGATCTTTCGATCTCAAGAAGCACTAGATAAATCAGTTAACATTTCCAAAGCTTTAAACTCTTCTTCAACAATTGATGTTTTAGATTCTCAAGGAGTCTCTTTAGCCGAACCAGAATTGACAACCATAGCCCATCAACTAGTTGGCGGAATCTATTATCCTAGAGATGAAATTGGTGACGCCTATAAATTTTGTAAACTTTTAGAAGAATTGGTTAGGTCCAAGGGCGGAAGAATTTTAGTTAATACAGAAATAAAAAAGATTCTAATACACAAAGGAAAAGTAAATGGTGTAATTACAGACAGGGCTATTCTGCAAACTAAAAGAGTGGTTGTAGCTGCTGGTAGTTGGTCTCATGTTTTGCTAAAACATGTGGGTCTAAAATTACCTGTAAGGCCAGTTAAAGGTTACTCCTTGACTTTAGATACTGCCGGCTTGAATTCTAAACCCAAGCTAGCTGTTGTAGATGAGAGTATCCATACAGCCGTTACTCCTTTAAAAAATCGTATAAGAATTGCAGGCACAGCTGAATTTACAGGCTTTAATGATGATTTTCATCCCAAGAGGGTTGCATATCTTAACAATACTCTTAAGGCTATTTACCCTAAATTATATTCTCAATTAGATTTAGAAGATGGAAGATTATGGTATGGATTTAGACCAATGAGCGCAGATGGTTTACCATTTCTTGGTAAGACAAAGTTAGAAGGACTATTTGTAAATTCTGGCCAAGGACATCTTGGTTGGACTTTAGCAATGGGTTCGGCTGCTTTAGTGGCAGATATAATAACTAATAAATCTCCAGATATTGATCCTAATCCTTACTTAGCAAGAAGGTCTTTATAAAATATAAAAAAAATTAAATGAACTTTCCTTCATATATAATCGTCAGCGTGTCTTCGTAGCTCAGCTGGATAGAGCAATGGTTTTCTAAACCATGGGTCGCAGGTTCGAGTCCTGCCGAGGACGCCACTGCCTTATATTCAAGATATTAACTAACCACGAAAAATGATTGATTTCTTGCTCTATAGGTAATATATTTTAATTAACCAATTAAGAATTATTTTATAACCATTTTTTAGATACCCTTTTTAATCCCATGAGTGCCACACACGTTTCTATCTATGGAGAAGTCCAAGGTGTAGGTTTTAGAGCTTGGGCTAATAGCCAAGCATCAAAAGACAACCTATCAGGATGGGTAAGAAAAGCATCTGACGGTTCTATAGAAGTCTTCATACAAGGAGAAGAAGAGGGGATTTCTAATTTTCTTTCTTATTGCTGGGATGGACCTGAGATGGCTTTTGTAGATGACGTGCTTACTCATGAAGGGTCAACTGATCTTCCAATTGCTGGCTTTAGAGTGATTTAAATTCTTGAAGTGATTTGCTTCTTTAAAAATACAGGTTTCTAGTATTCAATAGAAATAAATTTTGTTTTTTTAAAATTTTATTGATTTAAAGAAAAATTTTTATAAGTTTACAATTTTTTAAATGTTAAAATATAAATTTTTGGTGGGTGTAGCTCAGTTGGTAGAGCCCTGGATTGTGATTCCAGTGGTCGCGAGTTCAAGCCTCGTCACCCACCCCAACGAATAATAAACAATATGAAATTTTCATTTAACAACAAGACAAACGTTGAACAAAGTTTAAATATAGTTATTCCATCCAAAGAGATTGAAGACAAAGTATCTTCGAAACTTTTAAGTGCACAAAAAGATGCAAAAATTAAAGGATATCGCAAGGGCAATGCACCCTTAGACCAAATAACTCTATTGTATGGTCCTGAAATCAGACAAGATGTTATTTATGATGCGGTGAGACATAAGTTTTCTCATTTAGTCGAGGAGAAAAATTTAAAAATAGTAAGTAGGCCAAACTTAATTCCTGAAGCTATGGAAAAAGGTAAAGATATAAAATTTAAAGTAACTTTTGAGATTTACCCAGAAGTAAAATTATCTAGCCTAAGCAGATTAAACTACAAGAAACCAAGCTGTTCTATAGAAGAAGAGGATCTTGAAAAGACTATCGTAAATTTACAAAAGAGAATGAGTCAATGGCAGATAACAGAAGAAATTTCAGAATCAGGAGATAAAGTAAAAATTGATTTTGTTGGGAAAATAGAAGGTGAAGAATTTGATGGAGGCACTGCTACTGATTTCGCTGTAGAGATAGGCTCTAAGTCCATGATAGAAGGTTTTGAAGAAGGATTGATAGGTTTAAAAAAATCTGAAAAAGCAGTTTTAAATTTAAAATTTCCTGAAGATTATGGAAAAAAAGAATTAGCTTCAAAGGATGTTTTGTTTGAAGTCACAGTCCAAGAAGTATCTAATCCATCCTTGCCTGAACTTAATGAAGAATTCTTTAAAAGCACTGGAATCGAAGTAAGTAGTCTTGAAGAATACAAGCAAGAGGTTAAATCTAAACTTGAAGAAGATTTAAAGAACTTATTAAGGAATAAGACTAAACAAAATGCTTTTGAAGCGTTATTAGATAACAATAATTTTGAAGTACCAAAAGCAATGATTGACTCCGAGGTCGTCAATATGAGAAGCGATACTGCAAGAAGAATGGGAATGGACCCAAAAGAGATTGATCAGGATTTATTCCCCGCAAGTACATTTGAAGAAGAGGCAACTAAACGAGTAAGAATAGGTATTCTTCTCAATAAAATTATAGAAGATAAAGAATTAAAACCCGACCCAGAAAAAGTCAAAGAGATTATTGAAGAAAGGGCAGCAAACTACAAAGAGCCTCAGCAAGTAGTTAATTACTTTTATTCTGATGAAGAGCAGCTAAAAAATATTGAATCAATTTCTCTAGAAGAACAGGTGGTTGATATTTTATTTAATGAGGCGAGGGCAAACGAAGAGAGTATTACCTACGAAGAATGTGTAAATGGGCAATAAAGCCTTGAAAAATAATAAAATAGACTTAGATTAGGAAATAAGAGAGAAATATGAAACAAGAAAAAGATTCCCAAATTACTAACCAGTTAGTTCCTATGGTTGTTGAGCAAACACCGAGAGGAGAGCGAGCCTATGATATTTACTCTAGACTCTTAAAAGAAAGAGTAATCTTTATGACCGGTCCAGTAGAAGATATAGGTGCAAATTTAGTTGTTGCTCAATTGTTATTCTTAGAAGCAGATAACCCAGATAAAGATATCCATTTATACATTAATTCTCCGGGTGGATCGGTAACAGCAGGTCTCTCCATATATGACACTATGCAGTTTGTTAAGCCAGATGTTAGTACCTTGTGTTTAGGTCAGGCAGCTAGCATGGGTGCAGTTTTATTGGCTGGAGGAGCTAAAGGCAAGAGACAAGCTTTGCCTAATTCAAGAATGATGATTCACCAAGTTTTAGGTGGTTTCCAAGGTCAAGCAAGTGACATTGAAATACACACCCAAGAGATTCTTACTATTAAAAAGAAAATAAATGAAATTCTTGCTAGTCATAGCGGTCAAAAAATAGATAAAATCATTAAGGACAGTGACCGTGATAATTTTATGTCCCCCCAGGAGGCCGTTAAGTATGGATTAATTGATAGCGTAGTGGACACTAGAACAAAGGAGTAAACATGTCAGACAAAGACAACGATAATACAGAAGGAGAAAAACTACTTTTATGTACTTTCTGTGGAAAGAATCAAAACGAAGTTAGAAAATTAATTGCAGGTCCTTCTGTTTATATCTGTAACGAATGTATTGATTTATGCAATGACATTATAAAAGAAGAGATTAATGAATTGATTGAAACTAGTGAAGAAGAAACTTTTCTAATCCCAAAAGAAATTAAAGATATTCTTGATGAATATGTAATAGGTCAAGAAGAAGCTAAAAAAAGCTTATCAGTAGCCGTCTATAATCATTACAAGCGCTTAAGAAATACCAAGAAAAATACGAATGAGGAGGTAGAGTTAACTAAAAGTAACATCTTACTTTTAGGGCCTACTGGAAGCGGTAAAACTTTACTTGCTCAAACTCTAGCTAGATTACTGGATGTGCCATTTACCATAGCAGATGCCACTACCCTGACCGAAGCAGGTTACGTAGGAGAGGACGTTGAAAATATAATTCAGAAGCTATTGCAAAAGTGTGATTACGATATTGGGAAAGCTGAACTAGGTATTGTTTACATTGATGAAATTGATAAGATTGCTAGAAAATCCGACAACCCTTCAATTACAAGGGATGTTTCTGGTGAAGGAGTTCAGCAGGCTTTATTAAAGTTAATAGAAGGAACAGTAGCATCCGTTCCACCGCAAGGGGGAAGAAAACATCCACAGCAAGAGTTCTTGCAAGTTGATACTTCTAATATCTTATTTATTTGCGGTGGGGCTTTCTCTGGACTAGAAAATATTATTCGTAACAGATGTGAAGAAACTGGTATAGGGTTTGGAGCAAAAGTAGCTTCCATTAATGCTTTTGATCAATCTGATAAACTAATAAAACAGGTAAGACCTGAAGATTTAATTCAATACGGATTAATACCTGAATTTGTTGGAAGGCTGCCAGTGATCACAACTCTAAAGCAGTTAGACGAAGAGGCGCTTATAAAGATTCTTACACAGCCTAAGAATGCTTTAACTAAACAATTCACTCGTCTATTTGAAATGGAAGAAGTGGAGCTTGATATAAGAGAAGATGCACTTAGCGAAATAGCTAAAAAAGCCATGGAAAGAAAAACTGGAGCTAGAGGTCTCAGATCTATTCTTGAAGATTTGCTGTTGGATACTATGTACAAAGTTCCCTCTGAAGAGTCGCTACGAAAGGTTGTTTTAGATGCTGCTGTAGTTAAAGGAGATTCAGAACCTCTAATGGTTTATGAGAAAGCAAAACAGAGGAAAAGCGGCTGATTAGTTGTAATTTATAAAAACATCCCAAAATAAGTATATAAGTTAACTTATAGAATTATGTCAGGAAAAAACACAAAAAATATCCCACTCTTGCCTCTTAGAGATGTGGTTATCTTTCCATCGGTTGTTACTCCTCTTTTTGTAGGAAGAGAAAAATCAATAGTTGCTCTTCAAGCTGCCATGGCAGGAGATAAACAGATTATGTTAATAGCCCAAAAGAATGCTCAAGAGGATGATCCAGAAATTAAAGACCTTTATACAGTAGGAACTTTATCCACAATACTTCAATTAATAAAACTTCCTGATGGAACCCTTAAAGTCTTGGTCGAAGGCAATCAGAGGGCTGCTATACTTAAAGCTAAATCTTCGTCAGATTATTTGTCGGTAGACATAGATCTTATTGCGGAAGAAGCTGAGTCCGCTGACTCTTCAAAATATTTATTAACTCTAAAGAAGCAATTTCAAGAATACGTAAAATTTACAAAGAAGGCAACACCCGAAGTATTGAATGCTTTAAATGCCATAGATTCAATGTCTAGATTAACAGATACTCTTATAGGCCATTTATCTATTGAATTAAAAGATAAGCAGAAAATTCTAGAAACAGTATCTCTTGAAAAAAGAGCAACCTCCATACTTTCTCATCTCGAATCTCAACTGGACTTAACTAAAGTAGAAAAGAAGATTCGTGGAAGAGTAAAAAGTCAGATGGAAAAAAGCCAGAAAGAATATTATTTAAATGAACAAATGAAAGCTCTTAAAAAAGAGTTAGGTGAATTAGATGAATCTGAAGAAGCTGACGTTTTAGAATCTCAGATAAAAGAATCTGGAATGTCTAAAGAAGCTGAGAAAAAAGCTTTAGCTGAATTACAGAAATATACAATGATGTCTCCTATGTCGGCTGAAGCTTCAGTAGTAAGAGGCTATATAGATTGGATGCTTAATATTCCTTGGAAAAAGAAAAGCAAAATCCGTTCTGATCTTTCCAAGGCTAGTGATGTTTTAAACGAAGACCATTTTGGTTTAGAAGAAGTAAAAGAAAGAATTCTAGAATATTTAGCAGTTCAAAAAAGAGTAAAAAAACTCAAAGGGCCAGTTCTTTGTCTGGTTGGACCTCCCGGAGTAGGAAAGACTTCGTTGGGTGAATCAATTGCAAGAGCGACCAATAGGAAGTTTATCCGTATGTCTCTGGGTGGAGTCAGAGATGAAGCAGAGATCAGAGGTCACAGAAGAACCTATATAGGATCTATGCCGGGAAGAATTCTACAAAAATTATCTAAATCAGGAGTTAAAAATCCTTTATTTTTACTTGATGAGATAGACAAGATGGGCATGGACTTCAGAGGAGATCCTGCTTCAGCTCTATTGGAAGTATTAGATCCAGAACAAAACCACACCTTTAATGATCATTACTTAGAAGTAGATTTTGATCTTTCTGACATTATGTTTGTTTGTACGGCAAACAGCATGAATATACCCTCGGCTTTACTCGATAGGATGGAAATAATACGTCTTCCTGGTTATACCGAAGATGAAAAAGTTAATATTGCTGACAAATATCTCGTTGCCAAGCAAATGAAGAATAACGGTCTTAAAGAGAACGAGCTTTCTATCTCAAAAAATAGTATTAAAGATCTTATTAGGTACTTTACAAGAGAGGCAGGAGTTAGATCTTTAGAAAGGGAAATAGCTAAAATTTGTAGAAAGGTTGTTAAAAATAATTCAAACAAAAAAACCATTAAGAAATTATCCATTAAGCCCAGTCTGCTCGAAGATTATTGCGGGGTTAGAAAATTCGACTTTGGTGAAGCTGAGGAGAAAGATAGAATTGGTCAAGTAACAGGCCTTGCATGGACTCAGGTAGGAGGAGAGCTATTGACCATAGAAGCTGCAAGCTTTGAAGGCAAAGGAAAAATAATAAAAACCGGATCCTTAGGTGATGTTATGCAAGAATCAATTCAAGCAGCTTTATCAGTTGTTAGGTCAAGGTCTGAAAGCTTAGGTATTGATCCAAATTTTTACGAAAATCAAGATATCCATATTCACGTGCCAGAGGGTGCTACACCAAAAGATGGCCCTAGTGCTGGGGCTGCAATGTGTACGGCAGTCACTTCAGTTTTATCAAAGATACCAGTTAGATCTGATGTTGCGATGACGGGTGAGATAACCCTTCGAGGGGAAATTTTAAAGATAGGTGGGCTAAAAGAAAAACTACTTGCTGCTCATCGGGGTGGTATAAAAATGGTTCTTATCCCAGAAGGCAATGTGAGAGATTTAAAAGAAATTCCTGATAATATAAAAGACGAACTTGATATTAGATCAGTAAAATGGATTGATGAGGTTTTAAACCTTGTGTTAACTCGACAACCCATTCCTTGGGAAAATGAGGAGGAGTCTCCTGAAAAGATTCCGGCCAAAAAAAATAGAAGTCAAAAAAAGACTGTTGGGACTCATTAATTATTCTTGACAACCTTTATTTATAAGGTTCTAATCTTATCAACAGCTTGTAAGATTACAGGCAAAGCTTAACTAGACTCTAGGAGATAAATGTGAATAAAGCACAATTAACAGAAGCAGTTGCTGCAGCAACCGATTCTTCAAAAGCAGAAGCCGGAAGAGCAGTAGAGGCAACTCTATCAGCTATTGCAGGCAGCCTATCAGGAGGAGACAGTGTTTCTCTGGTGGGATTCGGAACTTTCAATGTAAGACACAGAGCGGCGAGAATGGGGCGTAATCCTCAGACTGGTGCGGCTATACATATAGGGGCTTCAAAATCAGTAGGTTTTAAAGCTGGGAAAGCTCTAAAAGAAAGTCTGTAAAAAGAAGATTAAAAGATAAAGCGCGCCATTAGGCGCGCTTTTTTTGATTTATAACTTAACATTAATAAAAAAATCTATGGCTGGTATTCAAGGTATACGTAAAAGTTTGGACGGAATCGTTGTTAAGATGATAGTGGGAATTATTATTATCGCTTTCGTTGGCAGCATCGGGTGGTCTGTTTTCTTTTCTTCTACGGATGTAAATGTAGTTGCTGTAGTTGATGATCAAGAAATAAATATTAATGACTTAAATTACGAGATGCGAGTTCAGGATTATTATTTTCAAGAAAGATTTGGAGATCAAGATTTTGAGATTGACGAAGAAATGCTCCAGGAGGTCTCGATTGAATCCTTAATTAGGAAAGCTTCAATATTGAACTTCGTGTCAAAATCTTCACTCGTTGTAAATGATAATGTTGCTTATCAGGAGCTTTCAAAAGATGAATCTTTTAGAGAAGACGGTAAATTTAGTTTAACTAAATTTGAAGCCATGGCTAGAAGCCAAGGATATATTCCCTCGACTTACTTAAAAAGAGTTAAGGACGATATAGCTTTAGGATTCTGGAGAGAAGGAATTGGTGGTGGAGCATTTATAACCGATAAAGAAATTCAAGAAAATTTAAGACTGGCAGAGCAGACCAGAGACATAGACTTCATAAGATTTAATTTTAATGATATTTTGGCTAAGACAATTACGAAGCCGGAAGGAATTAAAGATTTTTACGAAAGTAATACTAAGCTTTTCTTAACAAAAAAATTAGCCAAAATAAGATACATTGATTTGTCTGCTCAGAGTTTACAGAAGGATATAGAAATTAATGAAAAAGATCTGCAAGACGAATATGCTTTGTACTTAGAAAATTTTGATAATTCTATAAGGAAAACAGTATCGCACTTGATGATCAACATTGATGAAGATACCAATGAAGAACAAGCTGTATCTTTAGCAAATGACATTGTTCAAAAAATAAATGATGGATCTAGCTTTATTGATCTTGTTAAAGAATATTCTGAAGATGAGGGCACGAAGGACATGGGTGGTGAATTAGGCATAACAGATGGATCAGTATTTCCTCCTGAATTTGAGCAAGTCATAGCAACCTTAAACGAAGGTGAGTTGAGTGGGCCTGTCGAATTAGAAGAAAGTGTTCATTTATTAATGTTAACAAATATACAAGAGCCGGTTCCTGACACATACGAAGATAAGAAAGATGCTATTTTATCTAACATTAAGGAAGATTTG
Organism: Gammaproteobacteria bacterium; assembly: GCA_015660645.1. Classification (GTDB taxonomy): domain Bacteria; phylum Pseudomonadota; class Gammaproteobacteria; order Magnimaribacterales; family Magnimaribacteraceae; genus CAJJAM01. Next base: position 9,073 of record DQKS01000008.1, on the reverse strand, counting down.
GCCAATGATCAGTTTGTTGGGTTGTTGGATCAAGCTTCCGATTTAACCTTTTCACTAAATGAGATTGACTCTATTGGAAAAGAATTAAATTTATTAATACAATCGGCTAATTATTTTTCACAAGACAAAGCACCCGAAGACTTGAACAAGACAGAAATTCTAGAATTATTATTTGAAAATGAAGAGTTCCGTAACAATCCGACGTTAGAAATAGTAGAGACAGGAGAAGGTAGGGCTTTTATTATTTCTTTAGATGACTATAAGCCAGAAAATATTAAGTCGTTTGAAGAGGTAGAACAAGAAGCAACTAACTATTATAAAGCAGAATTGGCACAATTAAAGTTAGATCAACTGGTCGCTACTGTTATTGATAGTCTAAATCAAGGCTCAGAGTTTTCTTCAATATCAATGGATCAAGGTACTGAATTAACGAGCTACAAAGACCTTAGTAGAAATACTTCCTTGCTATCGAGCTCGGTTGTTTTTGATATATTCAATCTGCCAAGGGCAAATTTAGCCGTTGCTCACGGTACTTCTGTGGTGGAAAATGGCGATGCAATTATCTATAAATTGAAGTCAGTTAATGAGAAGCAATCTGCAATAACACAAGAAGATAAAGTGGCTTTTAGGGATTTTATAACCGGAGAGCGAAAAATATCTGAACTGTCAGAGTTGCAATTAGTTTCTCAGCAAGCAGCTAAAGTAATAAGAAAATACTAGGATTCCGTCTCTTCAATGGAACCCATGGCAGTAACGTTAAAGCCAGCATCTACATAAATAAGCTCACCAGTAATACCGCTTGCCAAGTCTGAAGATAAAAAAGAAGCAGTATTGCCGACTTCTTCCGTAGTTACATTTCTTCCAAGTGGAGCTCTTCCTGCATTATAAGAGAGCATCTTTCTAAAATTTTTCACACCAGATGCCGCTAAAGTTTTTATAGGGCCAGCTGATATAGCATTAACTCTATGCCCATCTTTTCCTACGGAGGCTGCCAAATACCTAACGCTTGCTTCTAAGCTTGCTTTGGCAAGACCCATAACATTGTAATTTGGAAGTGTTTTCTGGGAGCCAAGATAAGTTAGTGTAAGTAAAGATCCGTTTCTTCCTTTCATCATGGCCTTGCCTGCTTGTGCTAGGGCTATAAAACTGTAGCTGCTAATGTCATGGGCTATTTTAAAGCCTTCTCTGGTAGTGACATCTAGAAAGTTACCATCCAGCTCCTCTCTGGGAGCAAAACCAACGGCATGTACAATACAATCTAATCCATCCCAAACTTTAGATAGCTCTTTAAAAGTATTCTCAATTTGAGAATCGTCAGCTACATCACAAGGGAGGCAGATATCTGAACCCCATTCGTTAGCTAATTTAACAACGTTTTCTTTTAATCTGTCGTTTTGGTACGTAAAAGCTAGATTAGCCCCCAAACCTGACATGGATTTAGCTATTCCAGCAGCAATAGAGTGCTTATTAGCCACTCCAACAATCAATATATTTTTATTTTTTAGCATAATTTTTAGTTGATGAGGTTTTATTTTAATCTTTAAAATCTTTTTTAGGGATCATATTTTTTAAAATGTAATAAATATTGCAATAAGAAGTTTACAAATATGTTGATATTACGAGAATTTTTAATTATTGTGTACTTATAAACCTTATCTAAAGGGCTTTTTTACTGTTATTTTTTTAGAAAAATTTCTGTAGGGTCGATTTTTAAATAAGGATTAATTTTAAATAATTGGGGATTAATTATGAATAAAAGTTATTCAACTTGGTTAAAATCTACTATAGGTTTTTCCGTTATTGCTCTTTTATCTTTTGGTTCGTCTACAATTTTTTCTGCCGATGAAGAAGAATCTTCTGACGAAGTTGAAGAAGTTGTTGTAACGGGTTCAAGAATTAAAAGAATATCTAATTACGATTCTACGGGTCCTGTAGAAGTGTATACAGTTCAGACTATCTTAGATAGTGGTAAGAACAACATAGGAGATTTCCTATTGGAATTACCATCAGCCAACTTGGCGTCTAATCAAAGGTCTATTAACAACGGCAACTCAGGTACTACTGAGTTTAACCTTAGAGGTGCAGGGTCTGAAAGATTGCTGACTCTAATTAATGGTAGACGTGTAGCTCCTTCAGGAACGGGTACGGGAAGTGCAGTAGACATGCAAATCTTTCCTCTTGCTTTAATAGATTCTATTGAAGTCTTAAAGGATGGTGCGGCAGCTGTATATGGTTCGGATGCTATTTCAGGTGTTCTTAATATTAAATTAAGAGAATTTGAAGGTTTTGAACTTATGGCTAATGAAGGATCTTCTAATCAAGGTGATGCTAAGCAAGATTTAATTTCAGTGGCTTTCGGGTCTTCTGGAGAACGTTCTAGCATAGTAGCCACTATATCTGCTTCAAAAAATGATAGCTTAGATATGTGGGATAGAGACTTCTCTTTCTGCCCAAGATTGGAGCCAGATTACATGCTTTATTTTCAAGCGTATGTGCCTGGTCATGGCAACTCTGGAGATAATCTAGGCGACGGAGCTTCTTGTGGAGCGTCGACTTTTATTCCAACAGGAAGATTTTACACTTCGGCTGGAAACAAGACATTGTTTGGAGACGTTGGACCTAATGGCGCAGTTTCTCCATTTAACTGGTGGGCTTATTCAGGTAATGGTCCTGGAGATCCTCAAAATAACATGGGAATGTACAACTACAGTGAGTGGATGCAATTACTTGGCGGTAGAGAAAATTACCAAGCTTGGTCTGCAGGAACTTTTGAATTAGATGGTGGAGTGGTGCTAGATTTTGAAATAGGCGCTTCTAAAAGAAAATCAGACCTTATGATGGCCCCTGTTCCTATGGGAGCTGGAGCTCAAAACACTTATGGGATGACGATTCCAGCTAATAATCCTTTTAATCCATTCGGTGAAGACCTCAATTACAGAAAAAGAATGCTAGATGTTGGTCCTAGAATGTTTAGTCAAGAAGCAGATACATTTAGATTTGTATTTGGTGCTTCTGGAACGCTAGACCGTCTTGGAGATGCTGATTGGGAGTTATACCACACGTACCAAGAATTTAGTTCAACTCAGCTAACTGAAAACTACATCAACATGATTCGTGTAGAAAGAGCGTTAACTACTGAATTAGGCGCTGGAGTACAAGTGAATGGTGTTGGCTATCGATGTCAAGATCCTGTAGCTCGTAAACTGGGTTGTGTTCCTTTGAACATGTTCGGTGGTAACAGTATTACAGAAGAAGCTGCTGAATACATTAGATTTAACCAGTTGAACAGAACTGGAACGATCTATAAAGCTTATTCTGGAAATATAGCAAATATTGAACTAGGAGAATTGCCTGCAGGTAAAGTAATGGCTGCTGTTGGATTTGATATTTCTGATTTGAGTGGATCTGAAAAAGTAGATGCTTTAACTGAAGCAGGGTACTCTTCAGGAAACCCACGTTTATCAACAGATGGTAGTTACTCAAACAGAGACTATTATGCCGAGGTTTCAATACCCTTGTTAGCAGATAAGCCAGGATTCAAAGAGCTTAATCTAGATGGAGCTTACAGGCATACTTCGTACAGTCAGTTTGCAAGTGATACTGTAGATAGAATAGCTTTAAAGTGGAAACCAATAGACGACCTAACAGTACGTGCTACTAGTTCGACTTCCTATAAGGCTCCAACAATCTCCGATTTATATTTCGGTGGTGGCGGAGGTTTTCCAACTTACGTGGATCCTTGTGAACAAAACGTTCAACAAACTTATACCGCTGAACAACAAGCCACGGCGACAGTACAGTGTGCTGCAGAAGGTTTGGATACAAGTACTTGGGCAACTTCGAATAATCAGATACTAGCCTTAGCGGTTGGAAATCCCGATCTACTACCTGAAAACGGTACAAACGAAACGTTTGGTGTAGTGTGGCAGCCAACTTCTATAAAAGTACTTGAAAATATTAATTTCAAGATGGCTGTTGATTCATTCGAACTTGAGATCGTAAATGCTGTTGTAGGTTCTGGAGTTCAGAATGCTTTAAACCAGTGTTATTTGTATGGTGATAATGCACAATGCGCAAATGTAAGCAGATCATACGGAGGAGACGTTAACTCTGTAAATTACGGTGTTATTAACAGCGCTTCTTTGTCTAGATTCAAAGGTGTTGATTATTCAGTAAACATGACTTTTGAAGATTTAGGTCGAATAGGCGGAAGTCTAGAAGTTGATGTGATTGGAACACACTTTAAAGAAAACGTATCAGTAGATGCTAGCGGAGTCAGCGATGACTACGTAGGAGCTTGTTACGACTTTGGTGAATCTTGCTTTAACAGAGACCGTATAAATCTTTCACTAAGATATTATAAAAACGATTGGCGTATAGGCCTTACTACTAGATTCTTAAGTGGTATCGACCCTTCAGATACAGTTAAAGAATATTTTGGTAGCGGAAGCCTTTACGGAGTTCCTTATACTGCTGGCATGGAAGAAGAGATTTTGGGCATTTATTCAGTGCCTGATTATCATATATCGACCTTAAACGTTGCTTATAATTTTACAGAGCACTTTGTTGCAAATCTTACAGTTAGTAACTTGTTTGACAGAGATCCTCCATACTACAAAGACTTCTTTGGATTTGTTGATCCTCAAATCAACACTCCTCAGAATACTTACGACGTAGTTGGAAGGTATTTTCAAGTAGGGTTTAAACTAACTTACTAAGTTAGAACCAATAAAAAGAGGGGTTGCTGTATGCAACCCTTTTTTTTGATTACAATAAAAAGATGAAAAAATATTTCTTATCCCTATTTATAATACTTGGACCAATTGTTTATGCAGAATCTATGACAATAGAAGAATGTATTACAATTGAGAACAACAAAGAAAGATTAGCTTGTTTTGATTTTATTACAAAACCTTTAGAAGGTAATGAAAAAAGTCCCGCTATCGCTAAAATAAGCAAACCTGAAAAGAAGACTATTTCTCAGAAAATAAAGCAGCAGGTTAAGGATTTTGGATTAACTAAAAAGGAAAAAAAAGAAGTACTACAAATTACTTCTAATATAGCCAGAGTAAAACTGCAGAATAATCTTAAATTATTGGTGGTATTGGAGAATGGGCAGAAATGGAGAAGTGTAGAGAATATTAGAAGGGTTCGCTTAAAAAAAGGTCAGACGGTAGAAATAACCGAAGGTTTTATAAGTGGTTATAGTTTAAAGGTTGTTGATAAAAAGATAGCTCTAAGAGTAAAAAGGATTAAATAATATGAAAAAGATAATTGGAATAGGGATATTAGTTTTATTTGTTTTAAATTTATCTTCTGAGGAAGTAAATCAGAATGTTAAGAATTTCTCACAATTACCTGACGTTTATAGTGTACAAATTTCTCCAAATGGAAAAATGATTGGTGTCCTGAGAGAAATTAATCAGGAAAGAATGGTTGCTATAATATCTTTAGAAACAAATAAACTAATACACAACCACAGATTTATTAAGAAAGGTCAGATAGGTTATTTTGAATGGCTTAGTGATGAAAGGCTTTTATTTACCAGACTCACAAAAATAGCAGGAGAGAATAGACTTTTACAAACTGGAGATTTGTGGGCCACAAATATTGATGGAACTAAAGGCATAATGCTGACTGGGCGGCAGGCAAAGCGCTTTAGTAAAACTGTAAAGGATGACCCAAAGAAACCAGCACAGATGGTTAATGTGCTGCCTGATGATGAAGATCATATATTAGTACAATTTTATGGATCTTCTATGTTTAATGACCTTTATAAAGTAAATATTTATGACGGAAAGATAGAAAAATATGTAGCATCACCGGTTAGACAACCTGAGTATTTTTTTGATAGAAAAGGAAATGTAGTAGCAGTAAGGGGAATTAATCCAGTTAAGTTTGGAATAGAAATTTATACCTATAATAAAAATCTGCCTTCAGAATATTTTACCGGTTCAGCTTGTACTAATTCCTCCGTTGAGTGTGTAGAAGTAGTAGAAAAATCAAATAGAAAGAAAGTATTGAATCCAAATTGGACCTTTTGGAAAACAACCGAGTGGGATGAAACTTTGGAATTAGTTGCATATAACCAAGAATCTTACACTTTGACTTCTATAGAAACAGCTGATAATAATTTATCCGGAGTTTACACAACTAACTTAAGGACAGGAAAAAGGAAACTTCTCTATAGAAATAAGACTGTAGATATAGCATATGCTCATGTAGATGACGAAGGAGCTGTTTACGGAGCAAGGTTCTTAGAAGATGGTTACCCTGCCTCTGTTTATTTTAAAGGTATAAATAAAACTAAAGAAAGAAGAAAGATTTTGTCTTCTAAATTTCCTGGAAGTTCTATTTCTGTTACAGCTTTGTCAGATGATGAAACAAAGGCTACTGTGTATATTCGTTCAGATATCAACCCAGGGATTTTTATTTTATATAATTTTGAAACCGACGAAGTAAGACCTTTAGGAAAGTCTAGGAATAGTATTGATTATCAAAACTTGGCTCCAATGGAACCAATCTCGTTTCCTGCAAAAGACGGAACAACCATTTATGGTTATCTCACAAAAAGCCGAAAAGGTGATTCCAAGAATTCTCCTACTATAGTTCATCCTCATGGAGGCCCAGATGGAGTGCAAGACACATGGGGCTTTAATTCATTTGTGCAAATGTTATCTTCAGAAGGTTTTAACGTTCTACAGGTTAATTTTAGAGGTTCTGGTGGCTATGGGCTAGATTATATGCGTTTTATTCGTGGTTATTGGGATGGGGTTCTTAATGATGTTTTTGATGGAATGAGGTATTTAGATAAAGAAGGGTTAATAGATATTAATCGTACTTGTATCTATGGGGCTAGTTATGGAGGTTATGCGGCTACCCAAAGTCCGATTATGGAGCCTGACTTATTTAAGTGTGCCGTAAGCGATGTAGGTGTATACGATCTTGTGAATTTATTTAAAACTGGTGATATACAAGCTTCAAGAGGAGGAAAACCTCAACTTAAAATTAGATTAGGTTCTGATGAAGAAAGGCATAAGGAGATGTCTCCTCATTATAATGCAGAAAAACTAACCACCCCATTTTTTTTAATACACGGAGAGAATGATATTAGAGCTCCTTACAAGGATGCTGTAAAATTTTCAAAAAAATTAAATAAACTAGGTATTGAGCATAAAGCCGTATGGATTAAAAAAGAAGGGCACGGTTACTTTGATGAAGAGATAAGGTATAACCATAATATGGATTTATTAGAGTTCTTTAACCAACATCTAAACTAAAACTTATACCGTCACTTATTGTGAGATTAAGAATATTATTTCTTCTATTGCCCTTCGTTCTTTTTAGCTGTGGTCCTTCAGAGACTCCTGTTTCAAGGGCTCATATAGATTCTATCTTGTATATGGGTAATGGCACTGAACCTCAGGGTTTAGACCCACATGTTGTAACTGGCGTTCCCGAAAGTCATATATTAATGGCTCTTCTAGAAGGTTTGGTTATAAGACACCCTGAAGGGTTAGATCCACTTCCAGGAGTAGCAGAGAGCTGGGACATATCAAGTGATGGGAAAACGTATACCTTTAATATTCGAAATACAGCTCTGTGGTCAAACGGCGATCCTGTAACTGCCCATGATTTTGTCTACGCATGGAAAAGAATGTTAATCCCAAGTTTGGGCTCTAAATACCCAGACATGCTCTATGACGTGGTTAATGCAGAGGAATTTAATAAAGGTACCATTAAAGATTTTAATCTCGTAGGAGTTAAGGCTGTAAATGATAAAACCCTAGAAGTTAAATTAAAGAATCCAGCAACCTATTTTATTGGCTTGTTAGCTCACTACACCACAAGGCCGGTCCATAAAGAAACCATAGAGAAGTTTGGTTCTATAGATACCATAGGCAGTCAATGGACTAGACCGGGTAATTTTATTGGCAACGGCCCTTTTACTCTTAATGAATGGAAACTCAATAAAGTCCTTACTGTTAAAAAAAGTAGTAATTATTGGGATGCAGAAAACGTAAAATTAAATGAGATTCATTTTTTCCCTATAGATAATGATTCTAGGGAAGATTTGATGTTTAGGTCTGGCCAATTACACGTTACTTCAACCATTCCACCAGAAAAAGTAGAAGTGTATAGAGAGCAATATCCCGATACTATACATATAGACCCTTATTACGGGACGTATTACTATAGATTTAATACCAAAAGAGAACCTTTTGATAGAAAGCTGGTTAGACAAGCTCTGTCTTTAGCGTTGGACAGAAGACAAATAGTAGATAAAGTTTCAAAGGGAGGTCAAAGCCCAGCGTTTTCTTTCACACCTCCTGACCCTAATGGTTATTATCCTCCTACCTCATTAGACTTTAATCCTGAAAAGGCTAAAGAGCTTCTAAAACAGGCTGGTTATGAAGACGGATCTTTTCCTGATTTTGAATTACTTTATAACACCAGTGAAGGTCATCAAAAGCTAGCACAAGCTGTTCAGCAAATGTGGAGAACTAATCTTGGACTAAATATGACTCTGGCTAATACAGACTGGAAGGTGTATTTGTCTAGACAATCTGTAGGAGATTTCTCTATTTCAAGGGCTGGTTGGATAGGCGACTATCATGATCCAAAAACTTTTCTGGATATGATGGTAACTGGAAGAGGTAACAACCAAACGGGTTGGTCTAATTTACAATACGATAACCTTTTGGCCGAGGCAGCTCAATCAACTTCGCAAAAGCAAAGGTTTGATTTGTTATATAAAGCCGAAGAGATACTAATGGATGAACTTCCAATTGTTCCTATTTACACTTACACGCGAATATATATGTTGCATGAAAGTGTTAAGGGCTGGAATCCTAACTTATTAGATTCACACCCTTACCAATTTGTCTCTATAGAGAATTAGAGTGTTTGAATTAATTCTAAAAAGATTAGGGACAGCTATACCTGTGCTTTTGGCCGTAATTACGCTTACTTTCTTAATGGTTCATTCAGCTCCAGGAGGTCCTTTTGATGCTGAAAAAGCAGTGACTCCTGAAGTGCTAGCAAAGTTAAATGAAAATTATAATCTTGATGC
>DQKS01000027.1 GCA_015660645.1 Gammaproteobacteria bacterium | reverse complement strand
TTTGCCTTGTTGTCCTTAATAGCTGCTCAATATATTCCTAAAGTTCCTTCACCGGGTCATGAAACAAGTTTTGCAACCCAATTTACAGATGCGATAGAAAAATAAAAGGAGATTGAAATGAGCAATGAAAAGAAATTTGATGTAGTTATATACGGAGCAACCGGCTTTACAGGAAGATTGGTTGCCGAATATATGGTTCGTCAATATGGGCATAATCAAGAAGTAACTTGGGCTATGGCAGGAAGAAATATAGAAAAGCTTGCACTGGTACGAGAGGAAATAGGGGCGCATGAAGATACTTCATTGCTGGCTGTGGATAGTGAAAATAAGAATAGTTTGGATAATATGGCTTCTCATTCCAAATGTGTTTTAACAACAGTTGGTCCATATCAGTTATACGGGTCTGATCTTGTTACATCTTGTGCAGAGGCAGGAACTGATTACGTAGATTTAACGGGAGAACCTGGATGGATGTATGAAATGATTGAACAAAATGAAGAGTCGGCTAAAAAATCTGGGGCAAGAATAGTTTTTTCATGCGGCTTCGACAGTATACCTTTTGATTTAGGTGTTTTATTTGTCCAGAATGCAGCTAAAGAAAAATATGGCATGCCTGCACCTCATGTAAGGGGAAGGGTTAGGGCAATGCATGGAGAATTCTCTGGTGGAACGGTTGCTTCTTTGAGTGCAACTATGTCAACATTAAGAGAGAAACCTGAACTAATAAATGTTTTGGCAAATCCTTTTTCTTTATCAGGTGGTTTTAAAGGACCCGATCAACTAGATGATTCTAAGGCACTTTTCGACGAAAAATTAGAAATGTGGATTACACCATTTATTATGGCTTCGATTAATACAAAAAATATTCATAGATCTAACGCTCTCATGGGTCATGCTTATGGAGAAGATTTTTGCTACGACGAAATGTCTATTGCGGGATCCGGAGATGAGGGGAAAGCTAGAGCAGAATCCATGGCAACTTTGAATCCTTTGGTAGGCGATGATATGCCTGCTCCAGGAGAAGGGCCTTCACAAGAATCTAGAGAGAATGGTAATTTTAATGTTCTTTTTTGTGCTGACATGCCTAACGGTGAAACACTAAATGCAACTGTTACAGGGGATATGGATCCAGGCTATGGATCTACCTCCAAGATGATAGCTGAGAGTGCTGTTTGTCTTGTTAAAGATTGCTTAGATCTTGAGGGAGGAATTTACACACCTGCACCTTCAATGGGAAAAAAATTAATCACTAGGTTAGTAAATAATGCAGGTCTTACTTTTAGTCTAGATTAAGAATTGGAAAAGCACTTAGGATGTTAGTTAATGGGGATTTACACGACATTAGTATTGATACTTTCAAAGAGGCCTATGCAAATAGTTTTAAAACATTAAATTTACAATGGATCCAAGAATATTTTGTTGTTGAAGAGGAAGATATAAAGATTTTATCTAATCCTAAATCTTACGTCATAGATCAAGGAGGTGAGATTTTTTTTGCTCTTCTGGAAGATAAAATAATTGGAACTTCTGCAATGGTCTGTATTTCACCTAAAGTATTTGAATTGGCAAAAATGTCTGTAGAAAAGTCTTTTCAAGGTCAAGGAGTAGGAAGAATGTTGATAGATGCATCAATAGATTTTGCTAGACACAAACGTGCAAAAGAAATATTTCTAGTTACTAATGATAAATTACTTCCTGCGCTTAATCTTTATAAATCCAGTGGTTTTAATCTTGATCTTGATTATCATGACATGAGATATGAAAGAGGAAATACGAAGATGAAGTTAGACTTAAATAAAGGAGAAAAGTTATGATGGATTTAGATTTAAGAGGCAAAAAAGCAGTTGTAACTGGAGCAAGCTTAGGCATTGGAGAGGCTGTAGTTAAGATGTTAGCTGAATACGGCGCAGACGTTAGTTTTTGTGCAAGAAATTCTGAAGCTGTCGATAAGTTATCTTCATTTGGAACTAAAAATGGTTCTATAAAAGGATTTATAGCTGATATGGGCAACAAAGAATCGACTGACTCTTTTATAGAATTAGTACAAGTTGATGGACCTGTAGATATCTTGGTTAATAATGTTGGAGCTTCTCCTTCAAGAAATTTTTTGTATATGAAAGATGAAGATTGGCAACAATTACATGAATTGAATCTTCTCTCAGCAGTTAGATGTACAAGAGCATTTCTTCCAAATATGAGAGAGAAGAAGTGGGGCAGAGTAGTGATGGTTTCGAGCTCTGCAGGAAAATACCCCAATGCAGCGCTAATAGATTACGGAACAACAAAGGCCGCAATGATCTCGATGAGTAAGTCATTAGCAAAAAAATATGGTTCTGATGGTGTTCTGATTAATTCAGTTCTTCCAGGTCTTATACATACCGCTATGTGGGAAAGAGCAGCAACAGAAATTGCAGAAGCTACAGGTGGAAAAAAGGAGGATGTTATTAAAAATAATGGATCTTCTGTGCCTCTTGGTCGATATGGAACTTCTGAAGAAGTAGCCTCTTTAATAACTTTTCTTTGTACAAATGCTGCTTCATATATTAGTGGGACCTCTATAGAGGTCGATGGCGGTCAGTCAGGACATATTTAATTTTGAATACTAGTCTTGGTAAATATTACCTTAAAAAGGTAAGCTTCAGGTCTTGCAACAGGCTTTGTGGATTGAACGATCTTTCATAGGCAACAAAAACATGGCAGTTAAACTTAAATCAGAGCATCTTTTATTAAAATCCTCGGCAGTATTAGGGGTCATTATCTTTTTTACCTATCTAATTTACAGCTTAGGTGTATTAAATCTTATTATTGCCTCTGATCAGAGCAAGATCTCATTGATAATATTAGCTATCTATTATTTAGCAACTGTACATTGGTACTTTTTAAGCTTCTCTTTGGATAAAGAAATAGAAAGTTTACAGTCAGATCAAGTGATTACTACTTCTGTTTGGTTAAATAAACTTAAAGCCTCCAACCGAGAAGATCTACAAAAAGATAAAAACTATTTATCACTCTTAGAAGATGAATTAGTCAACAGACATGCATTGGGATACATGATTGTAGACATTTTATTAAAGCTTGGTTTAACTGGCACAGTTATAGGATTTATTCTAATGTTACTCCCTATTGGAGAAATAAAAGATTTTGATCCACAGATAATTCAGCAGCTTTTATCGAAAATGAGCGGAGGTATGGCTGTAGCTCTCTATACAACCTTGACAGGACTTGTGACTAGTATCTTACTAAAACTTCAGTATTTTTTATTAGATACAAGTTTAACTAGAATATTAAATTATCTATCTTTAAAAGTATTAGATGAAGCATAAAATCCTTGTTAAAGGAGATGAGCAGGATGTTTTTACTGATCTCCTTTTCAATGCTTTGTTGGGATTTGCATTTATGTTTGCTATAGCATTTATGCTTATCAATAATTCTCAAGACGCCGGATCTATAGATACGAAAGCTGAAGTTCTAATTTCAATTCAATGGCCTGATGAACACCCTGATGACGTAGATGCAGTCGTGGAAGATCCTCAAGGAGGGTTAGTTTGGTACCATAATAGAGATACAGGTTTAATGCATTTAGATCGAGATGATAGAGGGAATTTAGCAGATAAAATAACCTCAAAAGGAGAGATTATTTCAAACCCTATTAATCAAGAAACAGTAACAATTAGAGGTTTACAGTCTGGAGAATACGTCATTAATCTTTTGCATTATAAATCTAATTATCAAGAACCTTTGCCAGTAACCGTGAAGGTTGAAAAACTCAACCCTTCGGTTGAGCTAATATATTATGGAGAACATTTCTTAACAGGTGTTGGCGATGAACAAACAGCATTGCGATTTATTGTTGATGGTCAAAAGAATATTATAGACTTAAATCAATTTCCTAAAAAACTCCTTACTAAGGCCTTGGGTAATTCTAAATAGACATGGTTGAAGAGCGTCTTTTATTAATTTTTTCTTATTTGCTGATCGCTAGCTTATTGTTATTATTTTGTTTCTATACCTCTTTCACAAAGAAAATTAAATTATGGGGAGTAGTGTTAGTAACAGTTTTCTATTTCTTTAGCTGGAATATTTATACCAATATATTGGGTTGGCCCTCAGCCCAGAACCTACCAGAAGAATTTAGGATAATTTGGGTAGCTGTAGAAGAGCCTAAAAAGGAAACAGGAAAAGAAGGAGGTTTATATTTATGGGTGCGTCTTTTAGACGAAGCCAAAATTGTTCATGGCAAACCGAGGGCCTATAAACTTGAATGGAGCGAGGAAAATTATAAGAAAGCACAATTTGCTCTTCTTAAGTTAAAAGAAGGTGAGCAGTTGAATGGAAAGAAAACTTATGGGGTAGTTATCAAGGACAAAGAAGCCGACAACGCTAATCTATATGAATCTCAAGGAGAGCAGGAGGAAGGCGTTCCCTCTTTCGAGTTCGTTGAGGTTGCTCCTAGAACTCTACCTCCAAAGACTTTAATTCAGAACTAAGCACTATTCGTCTTGACCAAACCAAGTAAATTGGGGTGCTTCTAAGTTACCTAAAGCTACTTCTCTGTCTTCGTGTGCCCTTGCTTTAACATAATGATGAATATTCTGTATTTCTTCCTCTGAAAGCACATCGGCAAAAGAAGCCATGCCGTTGCTAGACAATAATCCTTCTAGTACTATTTGATCGAAGGTGTCGTGGGTTCCCGTTGACATTTTTCTTAGATCCGGTATTCCTCCAGCAGATTTCGCTACAAATCCATGACAAACGGCACAGTAGTCATTGTAGTTACTCTCACCATTCTGAATTTGCTTAACAGTGACGTTGGCAAGCTTCTGCTCAGGAATGGTTTTGTCTCTGACATTGGGAATAGGAAGAGTTTTATTGCCTCCAAGTTTAAAAACCAACAATCTTCCAAAGTTGTTATAAGTTAGTGAAGCTTGGATTTCTATAGGTGGTAAAGGCTCTCCTCCGAACAAGTCTCCGCCACCAGATCCAGTTAAGATAGATACATACTGCTCGCCATCTATTTCAAAGGTTATTGGAGGTGCAAGCATCGATGTATAAGTATTAAATTGCCATAATCTTTCACCATTTTCTTTGTCATATGCCGAGAACATGCCTAAAGCATCTCCTTGAAAGACTAATCCTCCAGCAGTGCCTAAGACTCCGCCGTTCCAATAGTGGGGAATAGGCACAGACCATTTCGTTTCACCCGTGAGGGGGTTGAAAGCTTTAAGATAACCTCCAGGATTAGGCATAGTTTCTAAATTATTTAAGATATTTTGGGCCAGAGAGCTCATTTCTATGCCCATGTTCCATCTTCCAGGGTTTCTTTTATAAACTCCGGTTTTTTTATAGTCCTCTTGGATTGCATAAAAGAAAGGATTTTCTTGTGTTGGTATATAAGCCAGTCCTGCTTCAAGGTCTATCGACATCGCTTGCCAATTGTGGGCTCCCAATGGACCGGGTAAAACCCAGGAGCCATTTTCTGAGTAATCTACTGCAGGATTTTCAACAGGTCTTCCTGTCTCTAGGTCAACATGAGTTGCCCAAGTAACAGCTGCAAATGGATGGGCTCTTAGAACTTTTCCATTTGATCGATCTATAACATAGAAAAATCCATTTTTTGGAGCTTGCAGTAATACTTTTTTCTTTTCACCGTCTATCTCCATATCAGCTAGAGCCATGTCCTGTACTGCAGTGTAATCCCAATTATCTTCTGGGGTGGTTTGGTAATGCCACTTGTAAATCCCTGTATCTGCATCAACGGCAACAATTGAAGCTAAGAAAAGATTATCTCCTCCTCCAGGTGATCTTATTTCTCTGGTCCAAGGAGAGCCATTTCCAACTCCTAAATAAACATTATTAAAGTCAGGGTCATAAACAATTGAATTCCAAACTGTTCCTCCACCACCAAATTCCCACCAATTGGTTCCTTTCCAAGTCTTTGCAGCCATTTCCTGAGTTGGATCTTCAAATCCTACGGCTGGATTACCTGGTACAGTAAAGAATCGCCAAGCTTGATCGCCAGTTTCAGAATCATAGGCAGTAACATAACCCCTGACACCATATTCAGCACCTCCATTCCCTATAAATACTTTACCTTTGGCAACTCTAGGTGCACCAGTTATGGTATAGGCTCTTGTTCTATCAATTATTGTATCCACTTCCCAAATCTTATCGCCAGTTTCAGCATTAAGAGAAAATAGTCTTCCATCAAGGCTTGCTGAATAAACTTTACCGTTGTAAACAGCAACACCTCTATTAACAATGTCACAACAGGCTTTTCTTGCCCATTCTCCTGGAACTTCAGGATCAAAAGTCCATATAGTTTCACCCGTTAAAGCATCAACTGCATAAACTCTGCTCCAAGTGCTTGTAAAAAACATTATTCCGTCTACTACAATTGGAGTAGATTCCAACGCACGATTTGTACCCATGTCTTTCGACCAAACTAACCCTAATCCTTTAACCGTATCTTTATTAATTTTGTTTAATGGAGAAAATCTTTGTTCCTCATAGGTTCTTCCATGCGAAAGCCAGTTCCCTGGTTCGCTTTCAGCAGCAATAATTCTTTCGTCATTTATTAAGCCTATAGTTGATGACCCTGTTAAATTTGAGACAGAACTACTGATATCCTCTTCATTCGATTGACTGCATGATCCAAGAATGAAAACAGTTAAGGAGGTTAAAAAAATTAACCTTGTTGAGAACTGCTTTGGTCTAGTCATAAATTTCCCCTTATTTTTAATTACTCTAACTCTTTTGAATTTTTTTTCAATTACGAACACTTAATCCTTGTGCTTTATAATTCTTTATTTTAGTGAAAGTATTATGAATAAAATTTATATCCTTTTGTGTATATTTCTTTCGATGGCTAGTTATTCAAAAGTTATTGATAATCTAAAAGATGTCAGGGCAGATTGGGTTCCGTTTTCTGATCAGGTAATGGGTGGAATTATTATGCTTCTAAATTTTACGTAACAGAGGAATGACAGGTAATAGACCTGCCTCTTAGTTCATTTGAGTATTCAAGAGATACCTCCAAGAGTTTTTCTTCGTCTAAAATAAAAACCCTAGGCATCGTGGCCTTTGGTAAAGATTTTTTGCTCAAGTAGATATAGCTGGAGTTGAGTTTTACTAAGAAAGATCTCTAAAATTTGGTTTTCTCTTTCCTACAAAAGCAGATACACCTTCTTTAAACTCCTTTTTGTCTAGGAGTACTTTTTGAGTGTCTTTTTCGTAATCAAGCTGATCATTTAAGGATGTAGAAAGCGCATTATCGTGTGCTTTTACAATAGCTTTTAGGCCATCAATTGGTCCATTTGCTAGTCTCTCTGCAATCTCAAGGCTTTTTGGGAGAAGCTCTTCATCTGAAACTGAATCCCAGATCAGACCCCAATCTTTAGCTTGTTCCGAACTTATATCATCTCCTAACAGACCCATGCCATTTGCCCTCGCTCTTCCTATCAAGTTAGGGACAAACCACGATGAGCCAACATCGGAAATAATTCCTAAATTAGGGCCGAAAACAAGTTTAAATTTTGCTGATTTTGCTGCAATAACTATATCTCCGCATAATGCTAGACCAACCCCGCCTCCAGCAGCGATACCATTAATAGCAGTAATCACTGGTTTGTTAGATTGAGTGATAGCTTTTACTAGAGGGTTAAAAGCCGTTTCCATATTATTGCCTGCCGCTTGACCTGCAGATAGGTTTCCTTCGTTTGGCCATCCGCCATCTACCAAATCTGCGCCGGCACAAAAACCTCTGCCATTACCGGTTAATACAATTGCTCTTACAGATTCATCATCAACAGTTTCATTAAAAGTTTCGAGCAGACCAACAATTAAGTCCCTGTTCATTGCATTCAATACTTCCGGCCTGTTCAGCTTTAGTAGTAATACTCCTGATTTAGAAAGTTCCTTTTCAATAGTATTATTCATAATAGTTTTCAAAATTGTTTAATCGAATTGCTTCTCTGTGCTAGCAAAGAGAAAATAAAAAATTCCTCCAAAAAAGGTTATACCAGCGACTACATAAAATACCATATCCCAAGAATTAGTTACATCTAGAATTACGCCAGTAAGAATACCACCTACCAGTCCTGGCAGTGCTGCTATCATATTAGTTATTCCCATTAGCCTGCCTGTGTACTTAGGGCCGATATCTGCATGGTTTACAATAAATCCTCCTGCACCAAATCCACCAAACATGTTTCCTAAACACATAATTGCAATTATAGCTGCAACACTTTCTAATTCAGGGACTATGCATAAGCATATCCCACTTCCTCCAAAAGCGATGGAATTACAAAGTTTCCTTACCGTTATTAGTTTTATTCCTTTATTAGTTAGATAATCAGCGAAGTATCCTCCTATGTTTAAGAACAAGAAAGAAGCTATATGGGGCAGCATCGCTAATAGGCCTACTGCTGCCATAGGAACTCCTAGCCCGTCTTTTATAAAGATAGGAAGCCATGATAAAAAGACAAAGAGGCTGTAATTATTACAAAAATGAGCTACAGCTATAGCCCACAAAGGAAGATTGGCTCGCCATTTAGAAAAAGGTAATTTTTCAGCCTTTTCAGAGGCAGGCGCATTATTAGTAATAAATTCTAGTTCAGCAGAAGAAATATTTGGGTCTTCTTTGGGAGTAGAATAAGCAGTTCTTTGCCAAAAATAGTACCAAATAAATCCAAGCCCACCGTATAAGTAAAAAGCCCATTCCCAACCCCATCGTAAAATAATGAATGGAGTTACTACTAATCCAAAGATCGTGCCAATGGGAATTGCGCTATTTGTAAGTGCAACAGATCTAGCCCTTTCATTAAAAGGAACCCATCTAGCATATAAACTATGCCATGCAGGAAAAGTTATCCCTTCCCCTAATCCCATTCCTATTCTGGCAATTATTAAGGCAGTCATGCCTCCATAAAAGGCCCAAGGAGTTATAAAAGTAAATATAGACCATACCACCAGACCAGCACCTAGAACTAATTTTCCACCTATCCTATCTGATAAGGAACCACCTAGGATTTGAGTGAGAATATAGCCAATATAAAAACTTGATAAGATAATTCCTCTCTGAGTTTCTGACCAACCAGTTCCTTCACTCATTGGGATGATTGCTAGTGAGATGACCACCCTGTCTATATAGCAGACGAATACGGCAAGCATGGTTAAAGCAATAACTTTGAATCTCTGGGGCATCTTTTATTCTCCCTATGGGCAATTATGAAGCCATAAGATACCTTGTTATGAAGACAATTAACAATTTATTATGAAGCAAAATATGTTAACTTTATTTTATAAATCGGAGATAAGGATTGGATCAATCTAAGAAATATTTACTGGAAGGAATAAAGATCATAGATGCAGCAAGCTTTATAGCTGGTCCCTCCGCAGCAACAATCATGGGAGATTTTGGTGCTGAGGTTATCAAGATTGAACCCCCTACAGGAGATAGCCTTAGGAACCTTATTACGAATGGTCGAATGCCTGTAGGACCTGATGATTATTGCTGGCAGTTAACTTCAAGAAACAAGAAAAGCGTTTCCTTGGATCTTAAGAATGAAAAGGCTCACAGGATACTTATGGATTTAATTAATTCTGCAGATATTTTTATAACCAACATGCCTTTCCCTATAAGAAAAAAATTAAAAATTATGGCTGAAGATATATGCCCTAATAATGAAAAGCTGATTTATGCTTCACTGACAGGCTACGGAGAAGTAGGCCCAGACGCTGATCGAACTGCATACGATTCCATGGCTTGGTGGGCTCGAAGTGGATTGATGGATTTTGTAAGACCTTCTTCTACTTCCAGCGTAGCTTGGTCAACTCCAGGTATGGGAGATCATCCCACAGGAGTTGCGCTTTATGGAGCAATTATGACTGCACTTTATCGCAGACAAAAAACAGGTAAAGGAGGAGAGGTATCTACTTCTCTTATGGCTAATGGAGCTTGGGCAAACGGAGTTTTTATTCAGGCCGCCTTAATGGATGTTGATTTTCCTGACCGTTCAGAACCTCTTCCCAGGCATCCTTTTTATGATTTTTATACGACTAAAGATAACAGAGAGTTTGCATTGGGGTTAGTTAATGCTGCCAAAGAATGGCCCAAATTAGCTGAAGCTTTAAACCGTAAAGATTTATTAACCGATGAGCGTTTTATAAACGAAGGGTTAATAGAGAATATAGATGATTTAAAAAAAGAGTTGAATTTAGGATTTTCAGGTAAAACATTAGATGAAATCAATGAACTTCTCAGAAATTCTGGTGTTACCTATGGTGTATTAGGAAAAACAACGGATCATAAGAAGGACAGTCAGTTTTTAGAAACAAAGACACTTGTTAAATTAGAGCATGAAGGGTTTGAAAACCTTCTTACCATTAATAGTCCTATTACAATTAAAGATGAAAATAAGAAGAAATTTTGTAGAGCGCCGAAGGTAGGTGAACATACCAGAGAAGTTCTAGATGAATTGGGAATTGATAAGGAATTACAAGAAAAACTGCATGAAGAAGGAGCTATCTTTTGGTAGTGAAATATTAGGATAGATCATGATATTAAAGTTATTACCAATTCTTATTACTTTAATTCTCCTTAATGGGTGCAATAAACCTGTTAATTGCATTGAATCAGACACTCTAATTTTCAACACAAAGATATACACAGCCAATGACACTTATCCTGAAGCCGAAGCAGTTGCAGTTAAGAATAAAAATATTGTCTTTGTAGGAAGCAACAAGGAAGCCAAGGCTTATAAATGTGGCGATGTGTCCATGTTAGATTTAGAGGGTATGTTTGTGTACCCCGGTTTTATTGATTCTCATGCACACGTTAAAGGAATAGGGTACAGAGAATTAAATCTCAATCTCCAAGGTATAGATTCATTAAAAGAAATGCTTACTGTTGTTGAGATATATTCAAATTCTAAAGAACCAGGTGAATGGGTAGTAGGGCGTGGATGGATAGAAAAGAATTGGCCCGAAGCACGTTTTCCTACCATGGGTGAATTGGATAGATTTTCAAACGATAGACCTGTGGTTCTAGAAAGAGCAGACGGGCATGCTATTTTGGTAAATTCTTATGCCTTGAATTTAGCTGGTATTGACTTTAATACAAAGGATCCTCAAGGAGGTGCAATCAATAGAGATAGCAATGGGAATCCTAACGGTTTATTAGTAGACAAAGCCACTTTATTGGTAGAAAAATTAATACCCAAGAAAACCCTTAAGCAAGATAAAGAAGCATTGGAAATAGCTATAGCTGAGAGCTTAAGGTTGGGATGGACGCAATTGCATGATGCAGGCTCGCCTTATGCTGATTTCGAGATTCTAGAAGAAATTAAATTAGAAGGAAATCTTAATTTACGTATTCAATTTTATGTAAGTGATGGTCCTGATGCATTAAAAATGCTTGAAGAAGGAACAATTATAGATCCTCAACATTTTCTCTCGGCAAGAGGTATTAAGCTTTATGCTGATGGCGCTATAGGATCTAGAGGAGCAGCTTTTTTAGAAAAGTATCATGATTACGATACTAGCGGGTTTTTAATTTTTGAAAAAGGGAAAACTATGCCTAAGCTTATTGAAGCACTTAAGAAAGGCATTCAAATAGAGACGCATGCTATTGGAGATAAGGGAAATCAGATAACCCTGGATTGGTATGAAGATGCTTTTAGTTTAGTTAGAAAAGATGAGAGGTTAATAGAGAATCCAAGGTGGAGAATAGAACACGCGCAAAATATCCAACCAGAAGATCAACTTCGTTATAAAGAAATGGATATTATTGCCTCCATGCAACCTTCCCATGCTATTGGTGATCTCCATTTTGCAGAGAAGAGACTTGGTTTAGAAAGACTGGAGAATGCTTACGTGTGGAGAAGTTTATTGAATCAAGGCGTAAGAGTAGTTGGAGGTTCTGATGCTCCAGTAGAAATTGGTGACCCAAGAATAGAATTTAAAGCAGCAATTGGCAGAAAAGACTTGGATGGTTTTTACGCAGAAGGTTGGCATTTAGAAGAGGCAGTTGAAAGGCAAGATGCATTAAAGATGTTTACTAAATGGGCCTCTTATTCGGTATTTGAAGAAGACATAAAGGGTACAGTTGAAGTTGGAAAGCTAGCTGACTTCACTATTTTTTCTAAAGATCTTATGACTATTCCCGAGGAAGATATTATGTCATCAGAAGTTGTGATGACAATAGTTGGAGGGAAGATTGTTTATTCAAGATAAAAAAAAGGGCACATATAGCACCCTTTTTTTTGATTAGAATTTCCTTAGAAATCCATTCCAAGCTTGAAGTAATAGAACGCTCCATTAAATCCAAGAGGTGAAGCTTCTGGGTATTCCCATCCAAGAATGGCTCCTCTCTTTTCCTTATCAGGGTGGTCATCAAAAGCATTTTGAGCTCCAAATGTTAAGTTATAAGCACCTAGATCTCTACTTACTTCTAAATCAATAGTAGACATATCACCGATATATCCGCCGCCGCCGCCCCATTCTTCAGTGAACCATTCATCAACCCAGTTCATTCTGGCAAGTATTCTCCAATCGCCAGTGTTATGAACAGCTGATAAATTCCAACGTGTCTTAGGTAGTAGCTTTTCAAGCTGATCAATTCTACCTGACCCTACAAGTCCACCAGTTCTGTCTACAGTTGTTTCAACATCGCTGTATACAAATGTAAATGCAGTGTTTCCATTACCCATTTCAGCTTCATACGTAGCAACAACATCGAAACCTTCAGTAGTTGTATCGAAATCATTCACGTAGAAACGGAAGTTAGTAAGGTCACCAGCACCTGGTATGCCTAAGCTTGTTAAAGTAGCAATATCTGCTGCTGTTACATCTATATCATCACCTTGAGTAATACGATCTACTAGTTCTATTTCGTAGGTATCAAAAGTGATATTAAAGGCATCAGTAACATCCCAAACTACACCAAAACTAAAGTTATCTGAGTTTTCAGGAGTAAGTTCTTTACCGCCGTAATAAACAGATACTGGGTTAGTTGGAGATAGAGTTCCTTTTTGATAAAGGTCACCACCAGCGTCAGCTACAGTAGAAATATTAGAGATATTAGCTTGTCCTGGAGTAGGAGCTCTAAAGCCAGTACTTATAGTACTTCTCAAAGCAACTTTATCTGAAGCTCTATAGAACATAGAGAGCTTGTAGTTACTGGTAGAACCAAATGTATCGAAGTCTTCATAACGTGACGCGAAACCTAATAAAAGTTTATCAGATACGTCAGCTTCAAGGTCTACATAAACAGCAAAGTTACTTCTATCCCATGTACCAGCCATACTTGGAGAGAAGCCTCCAAAACCGTTTGACCCAATACCAAAGCCTTGTTTAAAGTAAGGTCCAATTTCCCAACTTTCTTCATTGCCCGAGATAACAGTGAACTGCTCTTCTCTAAATTCAAGACCCCATGCTACGTTTAGATCAGATGCAAGACCTTCCACTGGGAAAGACTTACTGAAATCAGCATTTAAGTTCTTTTCTATTTGTACGTAACTACCAGGAGTAAATGATGTAGGAGTGTCTGGCCCCAATGAAGCATTTACTGTATTTTCAATGTAGTAATTAGCTGTATTTTCACCAACGCTAGCACTTAGATCATACATAGTTCCAGAATCCGTAGTTCCTCTTATGCCTGAAGCTATAGCCCAATCCATAACATCCCCACCAAAACTTGGTGTGAATCCTCCAGGGAACAGCTCGTTAAACACGAAACAGTTTGGATCTGCTTTAATAGCAGCTAGTGCTGCATCAGAAGGAGATCCAGCTCCTGCAGCTGGCACTGGCACTACTGGACAAGTTCTTGCAGCGCCTGTGGTTGCTTCTGCTACATCACCTACCAATCTTGTTGCACCACCATCTTTAGAGAAAACACCGCCTCTATTAGTTGGGTTTCTAAAGAAGAATCCACCTAATACTTTTCTTTCAGCATAGTTTCCAAAAAGATAGAACTCTTTGGAGTTATCTAGTGCAAGTCCTAAGTTAAGAACTAATTTTAGATCATCACTGACTTCCGGCGATCCCCACGTTTGTGCAGGTAATGGGTAATTCCAAATATTCGTATTTCCACCGTCATAAAGTCCTTGAGCATCAGCTCTTTGAACACTTCTGCTAGTAGCGTCAGATTCCTGAAGTTCTACCGAAAGATTTGCAAAGCCATCATCTGTGAAAGGCATGCCTACATTGGCAGCTATTCTCCATGAGTCTCCATCACCTTCTTTATAAGAACCACTTCTAATTTCTACTTGGGTACCTTCTGCATTGTCTTTATAGACAAAGTTCATTATTCCAGCGATAGCATCAGAACCATACTGAGCAGCCGCACCATCTCTTAGAACTTCAACTTGCTTTAATGCAATTGAAGGAATTGCAGATATATCAGGACCTTGTGCCCCATCAGATATACCGCTTCCTAAGAAAGAGATAACAGCACCTCTATGTCTTCTTTTACCGTTGATAAGAACTAGCATATCATCGGGTGGAAGTCCTCTTAAGTTAGCAGGTCTTATTAAAGTTGCTGCATCACTTATAGGTTGAGTGTTTACGTTAAATGAAGGAACCATAGTTCTAATCATATCCGGAAGATCCATAGCACCCTGATTTACAAAATCAGAACCTGAAATGATATCAACTGGTGCTGGAGAGTCACTTACAGAACGAGCTTCTCTTCTTGAACCAACGGCTACAACTTCTTCTACTTCATCAGCACCAAATGCTAAGGAAGGAAGAGTTGGAGTTAAGATCAGAGCTAATGCGAAACTTAATCCGCTTATTAGTCTAGTTTTATACATATTTATGTACCCCAAATTATTAAAAAAGGTTTTACCTATACTGATTTTTCAATCTCAGCAGCTAGGAAAATTTAATTTTCCGTTTTAGCTACTTATTTTAAATCGCTGCAATAGGATCAAACCACGATTGCGATCGAATTGTATAGGTCCCTGATTGAATATGCAATAAAATTTAATTTGTTTAATTTACAAGTAATTTAGGTAATTTATACTGAAACTAAAATAATTAATAAAAATATGTACCTTTTTAATATACATGTACCTTTTAAATGAAATTTGAACATAAAATAGCTGTTTTAAAGGATATTCCTGATATTAAAGCTTTGATGAAGCTATCTATCCCAGCTCTTTTAGGTCCTTATTTAACAAAAAATCAATTAAAGGCTTCCTTTGAGAGCATGGGGCTAGATGACCAACTTATTAAAGATAAGACATATTTTGTGATTTTTACTAAGGAAAACTTTGTAGGATGTGGAGGATGGAGCAATCGAAAAACTCTTTTTGGATCTAATCATACCCCAAATAGAGATGAGAGTTTTTTAGATCCCAAGGTAGATTCTGCCAGGATTAGAGCAATGTATACACATCCAGACTGGGCCAGAAAAGGTGTTGGTTCATTCATTATGATGCTTGCTGAACAAGAAGCAAAGAAAGCAGGATTTAAAAAATGTGAATTAATGGCGACACAAGCAGGAGAACCGCTCTATAAAATTCATGGATATAAAATAATTGAAAAAATATTATATAAAAGCCTATCTGGACTAACAGTACCTATGATGAAAATGGAAAAGGATATCTAAATATGCAAGAAATACAGGTTAATGTTTTCGGAGAAGAAATTAAAGAATGCAGTTGCTCTCCAATGACTGGATTTTTTAGAACAGGCTGCTGCAAAACTTCTGATCAAGATCAAGGAAGCCATACGGTGTGTACTGTTCTAACAAATAAATTTTTAGAATTTAGTTTTAATCAAGGCAATGATTTAATAACGCCCGTTCCTGCCTTTAGCTTTCCAGGTTTAGTTACAGGCGACCGTTGGTGTTTGTGTGCACCTCGATGGCAAGAAGCTTTGGAGCAAGAATGTGCCCCAATGGTTGTTTTGTCAGCTACTCATGAGAGAGCTCTTGAATATATAGATTTTAATGACTTGAAGAGGTACGCATTAGATATAACGTGATGGGTGATCTAAATTACATGAAAAGGGCATTATTTCAAGCTGAGAAGGCCTATCATAAAGATGAAGTGCCTGTAGGAGCAGTAGTGATCTTAGATGATCAGATAATTTCTGAGGCACATAATAATTCTATAAAAGGCCTGGATCCTAGTGGTCACGCTGAAATAGAAGCCTTAAAAAAAGCTGCACTGGTGGTTGGGAACTACAGAATAAAAGAAGCCGTTATGTACGTTACATTAGAACCTTGCATGATGTGTTGCGGAGCGCTAGTCCAAGCAAGATTAGCAGAGGTAGTTTTTGCTGCTAGGGATCCTAAGTCAGGGGTAGTAGTAAGTAATGGACAATTATTAGAATCTTCTTTTTTAAATCACAAGGTAAGATACAGGCAGGGTCCTTTAGAGAATGAGTCTTCAGAGATTTTGAAGCGTTTTTTTGCTTCAAGAAGGAGTTAAACTTTAAAAGTTGACCATATAGGCGCGTGGTCAGAAGGCTTTTCCATGCCTCGAATCTCGTAGTCTATCCCAACATCTTCCAGTCGTTGGTTAAGATTTTCAGTTACCCATATATGGTCTATTCTAAGCCCTCTTTTCGGAGTGTCATCAAAACCTTTGCTTCTGTAATCAAACCAACTATAAAGGTCATCCTTTTCAGGATTCATGGTTCTGTAAGAGTCAACAAGACCCCAAGAAGTTAGTTTTGCAAGCATCTCTCTTTCTTCTGGAAGAAAGCTACATTTTCCTGAGCTGAGCCATCTCTTCCTGTTTATTTCTCCGATCCCAATGTCAATATCTTGGGGTGAGATATTTAAATCTCCCATGACAATGACTAAGTCTTCAGGGGAATAATTTTTTTTGAGATGAGAAATAAGATCTTTATAAAACTTCTGCTTTGCAGGAAATTTTATAGGGTGTTTCCTCTCTTCCCCTTGAGGAAAGTACCCATTAAGAACATGAACCACTTTTTTTCCAATTTTATATTCAACAGATATAAACCTTTTTTGAGATTCGTCAGTATCTTTTATAAAGCCTTTTATTATTTTTAGAGGCTTTTTCTTTGTAAGGATAGCAACACCATAGTGACCCTTCTGACCATGTATATGGGCCTGATAACCCATGCTTTCTATAGCTTCATGAGGAAATTCTATATCTTGAACTTTTGTTTCTTGAAGACCTATTACATCCGGTGAATGCTTGTCAATAATAGCCTGAACCTGAGGTATCCTAGCTCTAATACTGTTTATATTAAATGAGATAACTTTCATAGATTTATCCTGCTTCCAATAAAGCTAAAGTAGGTTTATTTTTAGATTCTATAAGATCTGCCAGTATATTAGCTGTTTCATTAATTTCTTTTTTGTTAAAGCTAATAATGTCGGGGTCTTCTTCTCTATCTAAAAATTCCTGATAAGTAGAAAAAATTTCAAGATTCATTTGAGATCTCAGAGAATTTTCTAGAGCAAGAAGTTCCTTTTCAGTTCTATCTTTTATTTCTCTTCTTTTTTCAAGGTTTAGTTTAAGCCAATCAATTTCTTGCATTTTTCTCCATTCTTTTCTTCCCTTTAGATTTTGGTAAAAAATTGATTTATTTATCCTAAAATTATTTTTAGCTTTTAATTCGCTTAAGTAGGGATCTATTCTCTCAAAGTCTCTAAATTTAGTTGTTGGTATATTGTCATGCTTAAGAGCACCTGGAAGTTGATTCTCACCAAATTTATCAGTATCTACCATTGTCGGCAGAAAGATATCTGGTGTTACGCCTTTATTTTGAGTGCTGCTGCCGGACACTCTGTAGAATTTAGACTCCGTAAATTTAAGTTGGCCAGAAGTTAGTTGATCTACTCTTTGTACAGTTCCTTTTCCAAAAGTTTCAGTTCCAATTACAAGACCTCTATCGTAGTCTTGAATGGCACCTGCAAGAATTTCAGAAGCTGAAGCACTGAATTTATTTACAAGAATTGCAAGTGGTCCGTCGAAGAATTGATACCCCCACCTTTCTCCTAATGAATGGATATTACCAGCAGAATTCTTTATTTGTACTGTAGTTCCTCTCCCTAAAAATAAATGCGCTAAAGCATTAGCTTCATGCAATGATCCGCCGCCATTATTGCGTAAATCAAGGATAAGACCATCGACATCTTCCCTCTTTAGTTCTGATAAAAGCTTCTTTACGTCTTTGCTAGCGCTTCGATAGTTATAGTCTCTATTGTGATAGGCTTCAAAATCAAAGTAAAAAGCAGGAAGTTCTATTACTCCTATTTTAAATGTCTTAGAGGGCCTTTTGATTTCAATAATATCCTTCTCAGCAGCTTGATCTTCTAGCTTTACAATATTACGTTTTATTTCGATTATCTGGGTATTTGAATCATCTAAAGAAGTGGCTGGGATAATTTCTAACTTCACTTTTGAATCTTTTGGACCTCTAATTAATTTAACTACATCATCTATCCTCCAGCCTATTACGTCTGTTATATTTTCGTCACCATCTTGCGCTACACCAATAATTCTATCGTTTGGTTTTATAGAATCAGATTTTTCAGCCGGTCCTCCAGCTACTAATGAAGCGATTGTTGTGTACATTCCATCGGAGGAAAGTAGAGCTCCTATTCCTTCTAAAGATAAGCTCATGTTTATGTCAAAGTCCTCTTTTGTTTTAGGAGACATGTAGTTTGTGTGCGGGCCATAGGAGCTGGTCAAGGAATTAGCATAGATATTAAAAATATCTTCATGACGGGTTTGTAAAAAATAGTTTTTTTGGTTGGATAAGCTTTTAGATAACTTTTCCTTGGCTTCTTCCAAATTATTGCCGCTAAGTATTAACTGTATAACGTCATTTATAATTAGATCTTTCCACAAGGCTTTTAGTTCATCTAGCCTGCTAGGTCTAACAGCTTCACTTCTATCTCTTCTTATTTTTTTATTAAGAAGCAAGTCTTGGTCTGTAAGTTGGCCAAGGAATTCTACTTGTGCTGTATGTCGAGCTAGATATCTATTTTTATAGATTTCAAATAGTTTAAAAACTCCTATAAGATCAGAATTAATGTCGTTAGTCAGAAGATTAAGGTCGGTTTGATAAGGCAGGAGTTCTGATTCAAGAAAAATATTTTTTGCGGGATCTAGTCTTTCAACAAAAAGAGTAAGCGCCTTAGAGCGAATAGAAGCGTAAGGTTTTTTGACATAATGCTGCTTTGATAAGATTTCAATTATCTCTGTTGTAAGTACTACATCTTTTTGGTTATGGAATATTTTTTTATCCTTATTGATTAATTGATTATCTTGGATAGGATTACTTCCTTCAGACTTCAATACAAAGCTAATACAAATAAGAAGGGGAAGTTGAAAAAAAAGTTTTTTCATAATTTAGGGTAATTATATAGCCAGCACGAGTTTTCTAAAAATTTAAGTAATTTAAACATAAATTTTCTGATATCTTGTGACTAATATGAAACAAAATAAATATTCAAATCTTGGCATAAAACCCTATCAGAAAGGCTTGTGTGATTTAGGAAATCATACCTACGGCTATTTGCAGCCTGATGGCGGATGGGGCTGGAGTAATGCCGGATTGGTATGTGATGAAGAAGAATCGCTGATCGTGGATACTTTATTTGATGAAAATTTAACTAATGTAATGTTAGGCAATATGAAATCAGCCGAACCGAAAGCCATGAAAAATACTGTAGCGCTTATTAATAGCCATTCAAATGGTGACCATTGCAATGGAAATAACTGCGTTAAAACAAATGAAATAATATCCAGTCAAGCAACCCTTGATGAAATGGCACATGAATCACCTGAAATAATGGCAAATTTAATAGACAATGCCTCTAACATGGGGGAATTAGGAGAGTTCTTTCTAGAATGCTTTGGATATTTTGATTTTAAGAACGTTACTAGAAAGTTACCCAATTCAACTTTTAATGGAGAGACATCAAGGAGAGTTGGAGATAAGGAAGTTAAATTATTTGAAGTAGGTCCGGCTCATACCAATGGAGACGTTATTGTTTTTGTCCCCGATGATAAGGTGGTGTTTACCGGTGATATCTTATTTATAGAAGGGCATCCAATTCTCTGGGCCGGGCCTGTCAGTAATTGGATTGATGCATGCAATAGAATTATTTGTCTAGATGTTGAGAACGTAGTTCCTGGGCATGGACCAATAACTGATAAGAAAGGCGTTGAAGCGGTAAGGGATTATTTAAGTTATATACACCAAGAGGCAAAAATCCGCTTTGAGGGAGGGATGGAAGTTCTTGAGGCATGCAAAGATATTGACTTGAAAGCTTTTTCTAGCTGGGGAGATAGTGAACGTATAGCGGTTAATGTGAACTCATTGTATAGAGAGTTCAAAGGAGAACAGCAACGGGAGGACGTAACACTCTTGTTTACTCAGATGGCTGAGCTAGCCCACAATAATTAATTATGACTTCTAAGCTTGAGTTCTTTTTTGATTGTAGTAGTCCTTGGACTTATCTGGCTTTCAGAGAAATAGAATCATTATGTCAAAGACAAGATTGTAATTTAATATGGAAGCCAATCCTTGTAGGTGGAGTCTTTAACCTTAAGAACCCAAGTGTATATGAATCAAGAATAAATCCAGTAAAAGAGAAATCAGTTTATTCCCAGAAGGACATGAATGATTGGGCTAAGATAAGAGGAATTCAATTTAACTGGCCAGATATTTTTCCCATTAATAGTGTAAAAGCAATGAGAGGGTCTTTCTTTGCTTTAGAGAAAAGTGTTTTGCCTGAATATGCTGAAATAATTTTTAGTTCTTATTGGACGGAGGGCTTAGATATATCATCTAATGAAACTCTAATAAACATTGCAGAGAGTTTAGGCTGGGATTCAAATGAATTCTTGGCATACATTGAAGAGTCTGAAACTAAAGAAATGCTCAAGCAAAATACTAGTGAATTGATGGACAGGGGTGGATTTGGTTCCCCTACAATTTTCATAAATGATTCTGATATGTATTTTGGTAACGACCGTCTTCACTTAATAGAAACGATCTTAGCCACTTAGGATTCTTCTTTTTTTTCTTTAGTTTGTTTTTTTATTGAATCGGCTGTTTGTCCAAACATAGTCTTTAAGCTTTCTTTGGTCATGCCTTTTCCAAAGTTTCTAGCTTCCTTGCCAACGTCCATTCCTCTTCTCACTGCAGGCCTGTTTTTAAGTTCATCAAACCACCTTCTAACGTTTTGAAATCTATCAAGGTCAACCTCATACCTTTTATAGGCTGTTACCCAGGGGAAAGAAGCCATATCCGCTATTGAATAGTCTCCAGCCAAATATTCTCTTTCGCTTAAAATATTATTCATAATCCCTAAAAGCCTGTCGTATTCATCTTTGTAACGTTTTTCTGAGTATGAGTGATCACCCGGGAAATTAGGAGCGTAATTAACAAAATGACTTACTTGTCCAGCCATTGGCCCAAGGCCTCCAATCTGCCAGAAAAGCCATTCTAATATTTTTACCCTATTCCTTGGTTCTTGAGAAAAAAACTTGCCTGATTTTTCACCTAAGTACATCAAAATAGCTCCTGATTCAAAAACACTAACAGGTAATCCATCGATGCCATCATGATCCACAATGGCTGGCATTCTGTTATTAGGACTTATCTTTAAGAAATCAGGTTTAAATTGATCTCCTTTTCCTAAATTAACCGGTATAACTGTATAGGGCAGGCCGCACTCTTCTAACATTATCGAAATTTTCCAGCCGTTAGGTGTTGGCGCATAGTACAGATCAATCATTATCTTAAAATTTGTTATTCAAAAATTTATTTTTTTCTTCCCATATAGCATACAACCATTCTTTTAACTCTCCTCTAAATTCTTCATCTTCCGTATAATTTTTTCCTACTAAATTCTCAGGTACATCAATTATCTTTACTTGCACTTGTACATTAGACATTCTTCCGCAAAGAAAATCCCAGAAGGTTCGATATTGAGATTCGTATTTTATTGTGAAGTCTAAAACTTTTTTAATATAAGGCATTGTTGAGAGTGCTAGTCCTATGCCACCCGACTTAGGTTTTAAGAGTAGATCATAGGGTGAGTCTTGAGACGCGTGCTTGGTTTTAGTAAACCTTGTTCCTTCAGCAAAGCTAAATATAGAAACCGGATAACGAGCAAATCTTTCAAAAGCTTTTTTCATTTTACTAATATCTTTTCCTCTAAGGGAGGGGTTCTTTTTAATTTGCTCCTCGGTATATCTTTTTAAAAAGGGCATATCAAGAGCCCACCAAGCAAGACCAATGACAGGAACCCAGATCAGTACATCTTTCATAAAGAATTTGAGCATTGGAATTTTTCTGTTGGTTATACCTTGAAGAATAAATATATCAGCCATTGATTGATGATTGGCGATTGTTAGGTACCAATTAGATTTATCTAATGAATCAAATCCTTGAATCGACCATTTGGGTTTGTGTAGAACTCTTATCCAAAGCCCATTACAAAATATCCAACATTCTCCAATTACTATAATCCATTTTGTGCAAATTCTTTTCCAAGCCTCAACAGGTATCAGTAATTTAAATATAGCGATGGTTAAAAGCAATGAGCACCAAAAAAGAGTATTAATAACTATTAAAAAGAAAGATAAAGCACCTATGAAAATCGACATCACTTAGATTTTAATTGATAAGTTTAGCTTCGTCCCAGAGTTTATCCATTTCCTCTAAAGAGCTGTCACTAAGTTTTTTACCTTTTTTCCCTAATTCATCTTCAATGTATCTAAAACGTTTTTCAAATTTCCTATTTGATTTATGTAATGCAGTTTCTGCATCAACTTTTAAATGACGTGAAAGGTTGGTTAAGATCATAAGCAAGTCTCCAATTTCTTCTTCTATATTGCTTTGATCTTTATTCTGAATAGCCTTCTTAAGCTCTCCAATTTCTTCTTCTATTTTTTTAAAATATCCTTCTATAGAGCTCCAATCAAAACCAACACGTGAAGCCCTTTTTTGAATTTTCTGAGATCTCATGAGAGCAGGCAGGGTAAGGGCTATATCATCCATTAAGCTTGTAAAGTTTAGTTCCTCTCTTTCTTTAGCTTTGGAATTTTCCCAACTCTCCAATTGTTCATCGGGTGTATGTTCTTTGGGGTTTTCAAAAACATAAGGATGTCTGGAAATAAGTTTGTGTGATATTGCATTAGCAACGTCTTCAAATTTAAAAAGACCCTCTTCTTTTGCTATTTGAGACAAGAAAACTACTTGTAGCAATAAGTCACCAAGTTCAAGTTTCAAATCATTATGATTTTCTCTAGCAATTGCATCTGCAACTTCATAAGCCTCTTCAATAGTGAAAGGGGCAATACTTTTGAAGTCTTGCTCTTTATCCCATTCACAGCCTTTCTCTTTATCTCTTAACTGTTCCATTACAGTTAAGAGAACCTCTATTGAGGTATGTTGGTTAGAGCTTTTAGTACTCACTTAGCGTTGCATAACGATCTAAATGATAATCTGTATTACCAAATATCTGCTCTGCAACTCTAGCTCTCTTCATGAAGAAACCAATATCGTATTCGTCAGTCACACCGTAACCTCCATGCATTTGAACAGACTCGTTGCTGACGAGATAGGCAGTTTCACCTGCTTTATATTTTGCCATACTGGCAAATCTGGTTACGTCATTAGATTGTTCATCTATAGCATTCATTGCTCCTACAACTGAAGATTTTGTTAATTCAAGTTCTGAATACATCACAGCCGCTCTATGTTTAAGTGCTTGGAAACTACCTATGAGAACACCAAATTGTTTTCTTTCTTTAAGATAACTCAATGTTATTTGAAAAGCCTGAGATGCATTGCCTAACATTTCAGCAGAAATTCCTATTTGAGCTCTATTTATAACTTCTTCAACAATTCCAAAACCA
This sequence comes from Gammaproteobacteria bacterium, assembly GCA_015660645.1. Classification (GTDB taxonomy): domain Bacteria; phylum Pseudomonadota; class Gammaproteobacteria; order Magnimaribacterales; family Magnimaribacteraceae; genus CAJJAM01. Next base: position 1,375 of record DQKS01000027.1, on the reverse strand, counting down.
TTATTTAGTTCACCTAATAGATTATTAGCAGATATTTTTACATTAGAAAAATAAATCTCTGCTGCATTTCTCGAATCTAGCATGTTCATTTTAATTACTTCTACACCTTCTGAGGTTGGATCTACGCAAAACAAACTTATACCCGAAGAGTCTGTCGTTGAACCGCCAGTTCTAGCTGCAACAATTAAAAGACTTGCACTATGGCCGTCTAGAACAAAGGTCTTCCTGCCGTTCAGAATAAAATCGTCACCTTCTTTTTTTGCTTCTGTTTCTATATTGGCTGGGGCATGTCGTGTACCTTCTTCAAGAGCAAATGCAGTAGTTAATGTTCCTTTTACCAGTTTTGGAAGATATTCAGATTTTTGTTCTTCACTACCACCAAGCTCTAAAAGACTTGCTCCTATCAATCCGGTTGCAAATAAAGGGGAGGGGGTTAATGTTTTTCCTGCCTCTTCTAAAATTGTTCCCATGCCCATCATGCCAAAATCCGAACCACCATATTCTTCAGAAACTAGTATTCCTGCCCATCCAAGTTCTGCCATCTTTTTCCATAGTTCATGGTCATATCCCAATTCATTATTTGAATCTCTTATTTCTCTGAAATGAGCAATGGGCGCATTATCCTGAAAGAATTTACTGGCAGCATCTTTTAAGAATTGCTGCTCTTCATTAAGTACTAAAGCCATTTTTATTTCCTTTTTTAGATTTAGTCAGGGAGACCTAAAACACGCTTTGATATAACATTTAGTTGAACTTCAGAAGTACCTCCTTCAATAGAGTTAGCCTTTGTTCTTAGCCAATCTCTGGTTATAGCAAGTTCTTCCATTGAGAAAGATTCTCCACTCCAACCTATTCCTTTGGTTCCCATGGCTTCAAGCATTAGCTCGTATCTAAGTTTATTATGCTCTGTTCCATAATATTTACCCATGGCAGCAGCAGGGCTAGGGGCTCCAACTTTAGTCTCTTCACCAACGCGTTGCATCGTTAAGCTGAAGGCTCTTGAGTTCAGGTCATGTTGAGCGACTTTAGAACGAATAGAAGGTTCAGAAATTCTATTTTTTGAATCTTTTCCAACGTATTTCTTAGTCATTTCTGCCAGGCCAGAGCGCTTTTCTCCTCCTTCACTCCTACCAGACAATCCCATGGCAGAGATCATTGTTCTTTCATGCTCCAAGAGTCTCTTAGCAACAGTCCAGCCTTTATTAAAACCTCCTACGAGGTCTTTTTTTGGAGCAGAGGCATTATCAAAAAAAGTTTCGCAGAAAGGAGATTGGCCGCTAATTAAAGTGATGGGTTTTGTCGTAACTCCAGGCTGATCCATGTCTATTAGTAGGAAGCTAATACCATCATGTTTAGGTTCTTGAGGTCCTGTTCT
>DQKS01000009.1 GCA_015660645.1 Gammaproteobacteria bacterium | reverse complement strand
TTTTTAGCAGGAGCCTTCTTAGCAGCTACCTTTTTAGCAGGAGCCTTCTTAGCAGCTACCTTTTTAGCAGGAGCCTTCTTAGCAGTTGATTTCTTAACTATTTTTGATGATTTTGCCATTATTTATTGAATATTTTGTCTCTCACAACTATGGAGGCGCAGGAATTTATCAGATTCGTTATTTGATAGCTAGAAATAATTTTTTTTAATTTCTTTATAGTCTTGTATTTCTAACCTTGGACCAAATTTTTCTACTTTCTTTGAAGCAGCTAAGCAGCCAAACTGAGCTGCTTTTTTTAGATCTATATCTTCGCACAAACAGTGCAATACAGCACCGGCGAACATATCTCCAGCCCCATTAGTGTCAATTGCGTCTACCTTTAACCCTTCAACTAAGAAAGCATCTTGATCACTGAACCCCATACACCCCTCTGCACCTAATGTAATTAAGATTTGATCCGATATTTGCTCTAAATGTTGGACCGCTTGTTCTAGGTCTTTTTCATTCGCATAAGCAAGAGCTTCGGACTCATTGCAAACTAACAAGTCGCACCCTAAATCAAATATACTTTCTAATTCCGCTTTAAAGTTAGCAGCTATAAACTCAGCTGAAAGAGAAATAGCAACTTTTGTTCTACTCTTTTTTGCTTCTTGAACAGCTTTTTTGCAAGCTTTGAGTGCGGATGGCGAAGCAAGTAAATAGCCTTCTATAAATAAATACTTTGATGATTGAATAGCCGGTATATCTAAATCTTCTTCAGTTAAATCATTACTAATACCAAGGAAAGTACACATGGTTCTTTCTGCATCTTCAGAAACCATAACCAAACATCTAGCCGTAGAAATATCTGATTTAGTAGCAGTGATTGAATGGTGGATTTTATTTTTATCTAAATCTTTTAAGAAATAGTTTCCATGTTCATCATTGGATACCTTGCCAGAAACATGGCATGTAGATCCAAAACTTGATGCTGCTACAATGGAGTTAATCGCGGAGCCCCCGCATGCCATCAGAGGTTTATCATATATATTGAGTAATTTAGATATCATTGAATTTTGTTGGTCTTGTTCTATAAGAGTCATTGAACCCTTTAATATTTCAAGATTATTTAATTCCTCTTCAAATTCATTAGTTATACTAAATTGAACATCAACTATGGCATTTCCAAGAGAACAGATATCTAATTTCATTTTTAAATCCTTAAATAATTTCTTAAAAATCGTAGACTGTAAGAATTCTTAAAAGATAGCAAGATAAAAAATGAATTTTAGAATTTCGATTAAATATATATTTTCAATTTTAACGATTGTTTTTGTCATATTTATTCTAGCTGTCGTATCAGTTATTGATCGAAGGGTGACTAGCAAGCTTGACGGAGTGTTATGGACGGTTCCAGCTAAAATTTATTCTCGCTCTCTTGAAATTGCTGAAGGCGGAAAAGTTAATATAAATAATTTTCTTAAGGAGCTGGAAATGCTTTCTTATGAAGAATCTTCAAATCCACAAAATCCTGGTCAATTTCATTACAAAGAGAATAATATAAGATTATTCTTAAAGGGGTACAAAAAACAAGAATCTGGGCTTTACGAGATAAGTTTTGAGGGCAATAAAGTAAAATCCTTAAAGCGACAAGATGGTATAAGAATTGATCTAATTTCCCTTGAGCCCATGCCAATAGGGGGTATGTATCCTTCTCACATGGAAGATCGCCTATTGTTGGATTGGACCCAAGTACCTGACCGTCTGGTCAAAATTCTTCTTGCTGTTGAAGATCAAGGTTTTTTTGATCATTACGGAATTTCTCTAAAATCTATTTCAAGAGCTTTCTTTACCAATATAAAAGCAGCAAATATCGAACAAGGTGGAAGTACCATAACTCAGCAATTAGCCAAAAGTTTTTTCTTTTCTTCAGAACAAACCCTTAAAAGAAAGGCTGTTGAGGCCATAGCAGCTTTATTAATAGAGTTCCGTTATTCGAAGCAAGAAATCCTACTAGCGTATATTAATGATGTACATTTAGGTCAGTCAGGCAAAAGGTCTATCCATGGTTTTGGATTAGGAGCACAACATTTTTTTGGATCTTCATTAAAAAACCTTGAGACTGACCAACTTGCTTTGCTGGTAGGAATGTTAAAAGGTCCTAGCTTATATAATCCTAGAAGAAATCCAATGAATGCTTTAAATCGTCGAAATACTGTTTTGGGTGTTCTTCGAAGAGATGGGTTAATTACAGAGGAGGTCTATATGGATCTCAATATTAAACCAGTTAAAACTATTAAACCTAGTTTTAGGAGCGAGACTAAATACCCTGCTTTTCATGATTTAGTAAGAATCGAGCTAAGGAATAATTTTGAAGAGGAAGAGTTAAGATCTGAAGGTTTAAGTGTGTATACAAATATTGACCCCATCTTCCAGGCTTCTCTAGAGAATAATATCGTCTTAACAAAAGAAAAGTTGGTAAAAAAATATGGTAAAAAATTAGAAGAATTAGAAGGCGCTGCTATTGTTGTAGATATACAAAATGGCGAGATAAAAGCAGTAGTCGGCAGTACAAATCCCTCTCAGTTTGGATTCAATCGATCTTTAAATGCCATTAGACCTATAGGCTCTTTAGTTAAACCTTTTGTTTATCTTTCTGCTTTGGAGAAATATCAGGATTTTAATCTGACTACTACTCTAGATGACTCTCATCTTTCCGTTCCTATTAGTAATAATTCTTCTTGGGAACCAAACAATTTTGATAAGAAATATCATGGCAATGTTCCTTTACATAAAGCTCTGTGGCAGTCTTATAATATAGCAAGCGCAAGATTAGGAATTGGATTAGGTTTTGATTCGGTGGGAAAAACTTTTAAGTCTTTGGGTATCAAAAAGAAAATCCCGCAATATCCTTCTTTGTATATTGGTTCTTTTGAAATGAGTCCTTTTGAAGTTATTCAGGCTTATCAAACAATAGCATCTGATGGTTTTTATTCCCCTTTAAGATCTATTCGAGACATAACAGATATAGAGGGTAAGTCTGCTTTAAGTTACCCGTACAAAATAGAACAAAGGTTTAGGCCAGAGCCGATTTATTTAATTAAGTTTGCAATGCAACAGACTTTTATCAGAGGTACTGCAAGGGGCTATAAGCAAAGTACTATAGATAAGTGGAATGTTGGTGGAAAAACAGGAACATCCGATGATCAAAGAGATAGCTGGTTTGTAGGCTATGCAGGAGACTACTTAGTATTAGTATGGTTTGGTTTTGACGACAATAGGCCCACTCCTCTAACAGGTAGAACAGGGGCTCTTGAATTATGGAAGAATTTTATTAATGATATTAATCCTAATTCGAGTACCAAAACAATCTTGCCTAGAATTAACTACGTTTGGACGGATATTGGCGACGGTAAGCTTAGTGGCCCTAAATGTAAGAATTCTATTTTGACACCTTTTATAATAGGAACTGAACCAAAGAACATTCCTAGTGTCAGAAGAAGGTGTGGCTCTATGTTAGAAGATGAATCTTCTTCAGTTATAAAAAAATTAAAACAAGTTTTTGAGAAAAAAAAGAGTGAGACAAATTAACTTAATATTCTTATACTTAGCTATCATTTTAGTGACTTCTTGTGCTTCAACATCAAAGCAAGTCCCGACTCCCACTAATACTATGGAGCTAGATGTGTTTTCGTCTTCAGTAGATCAACTTTTAAAAAATAAAGACTTCTTGAAGAGTGAAATCTTAAAGATAAATGCTTCAAAACCTTCTATTCAAAGAATCTTGAATGAATCTGACGGATTTTGGGTCAAAGGTAATTTAAAGAGGGCAAATTCTGAGTTGGAAAGAGCTCTAAGGATAAGTAAAAATGAAAGTTCTGTTTTTTTAAGATTATCACATATAAGACTTGAGCAAGGTCTTGAGGTTGAATCAGGAAGTTTTGCTGCCAGAGGTCTCTTAATAAGCAATGTTTCTTCATGGGAAAGGCTTTTATTAAATGTCTATATAAAAGACTAGGTGTGATTAATTTTTTATAGTCTGCTTTGATACCACAAGATCATAAGTATATGATGCATGCCCTAATTATATGGGCGTAGAGTAATTGATGAATGCAATAAATATTATAAAGACAGGAGTTATAGGAGGCTCTGGATATGCGGGTGAAGAATTAATTAGGCTTCTTTCTCGACATCCACATGTAGATTTAGCTGCAGTTAGTTCAAGGGATTTACTTGGCAAAACCCTCCATAGTATTTATAACGAAATACCTCACTTGCCAGATATAAGTTTTGTTGATCCTGAAGATCCAGTATTTTTTGAATGTGAAGTAGTTTTTTTAGCTACGCCGCCAGGCTTTTCTATGAATGTTGTTGGGAGGTTTTTGGATAAAGGCATAAAGGTAATAGACCTTTCAGCTGATTTTAGGATTAAGAATACTGAAACGTGGAAGCGTTGGTATAAAACTGATCATGTGGCAACAGGTTTGCTTAAAAAATCTGTGTACGGATTAACAGAATTAAATAGTAAGCAAATTCAAGGAGCAGATTTAGTTGCTGTTCCAGGCTGTTATCCAACAGCAAGTATTTTGGGTCTTTTACCTCTGCTTGGAGGCAGTCTTAAAATTAATTCAATCATTATAGATGCTAAATCAGGTATTAGCGGCGCAGGAAGACCCCAAGTTGAATCAACGTTATCTGACGAGATTATAGATAATTTTAAAGCTTATGCTGTTGATGGACACAGACATTTACCAGAAATTAGACAAGTCGTAGAGGGTCTCTATAAAGAAAAGATAGATATAAATTTCTTGCCTCATCTCATTCCTACAATGAGAGGAATATTTGCCTCTATCTACGTTCAATTAGAAGAGCTTAGTGAAGATGTGAACTTAGAAGTTCTATTTTCTTCGTATTACCAGCACTCAATATTTGTAGAAATCTTAACCGATAATGAACTGCCTTCAATAAAGCCAGTGTGCCAGAGTAATAATTGTAATATAGCAGTAAGAAGAACCAGTATTCCAAATCAAGTCTTAATTCTTGTAGCTATCGATAATCTAATGAAGGGTGCCTCAGGACAAGCATTAGAATGTTTTAATTTGATGGAAGATTTTGATACAACAACTGGATTGAACTAGAATAATTCTATGGTAGAAACTTATACACCTACAGCTATGCAGCTAACTGATGGGGCAGTTCAGAAAATTCTTTCTTTATCAGAGAGTGAGGAAATCAATATTAACCTAAGAGTATATGTTACTGGAGGTGGCTGTTCGGGCTTCCAATATGGTTTTTCCTTTGACAAGATCGTAGATGAAGAAGACACATGTGTAACGAAGTCAGGTGCTAATTTGGTAGTTGATCCTCTGAGTTTGCAGTATTTATCTGGTTCAACAATAGACTATATTGAAGATCTAACAGGTTCAAAATTTATCATAAAAAACCCTAATGCAACTACTACTTGTGGTTGCGGAGAATCTTTTTCTATTTAGAAGGCTCCGTTATTGTTCCTAGAAAAACTTTTCCTTTACTGCCTGTTATTTTAGATAATTCAAAGCTACGGCCGTCTATCCTTTGTTTTGCAAACCAAGCAAAACTAATTGCTTCAAGATAATCAGGGTTTACGCCTAGTTCGTAGGTCGAGAAGATTTCTCTCTCAAGTTCTTTTTCAATTTGATCCATAAGGTATTTGTTGTGAAGACCTCCCCCGCAATAAAAAATTATTTCATCATTATCGAGCTCTAATTCTAACAATCCTTCTGTTAGAGTTTTGACGGTCAGTTGTAATAATGTGGCTTGTACATCTTGAGGCTGGAATTTCCTTTCACATTTACTAATAGCTTGATAGATCCAGTTGAGATTAAAATAATCCGGACCAGTGCTTTTTGGGTAATTCTTTTTAAAATAATCATCATTTAACATTATTTTTAAAAGTTCTTCTTCAGAGGTGCCGCTAGCTGCCCAATTCCCTTCTTCGTCATAATCTTTTTTTATATGTTCTCTTGACCAAATATCCATAAGACAGTTTCCGGGGCCAGTGTCATAGCCAAAGACAAAATTAGAGGGATCAATAGATGTAAGATTAGTTATGCCGCCTATATTAACTATTACCTTCTTTTTTTGATCAGTATTAAAAATCTTTTCATGAAAAATAGGAGTCAGAGGAGCTCCTTGACCGCCAGCCGTTATATCTTGAGATCTAAAATCAGTGACAGTAGTAATTTTTGTACTGTTAGCAATTATTTTGGCCTCGCCCACTTGCAGAGAGAAGGGGTTAGGGGAGTTAGGCGAATGTTTAATTGTTTGTCCATGTGATCCAATAGCGATAATATCTTTTGAGTCCTTCTTTTCCTTTGAAAGTATTTTTTGAACTGCTCCAATAAAAACTCTTGCCATTTTTTCATCTAGTTGGCTGATTTCTTCAATGGAAAGAGAGTTTGATTTTACGGCTGAAAAGACAGCTTGTTTGATTTCACCGCTGATTGGATACGAACAAGAACCTATTAATTGTATATTGTCTTCTTCTAAATCAATCAAGACTGTATCAACAGAATCAACGCTTGTTCCTGACATTAAGCCAATAAATAGTTTAGACATTTATTTTGCAGCAAGTGTATTTGTTAAAGACTGATAATTTCTTAACGAAGAAAGCATTTCATTTGCATGATCAGTGTATTCTTTTTTATCCCTAGAATTGATTGGCTTTGCATTAGGGAATTCAACCCTCAATGGATCAGTATGTTTACCATTGACATGAAACTCGTAATGCAGATGCGGCCCAGTGGCTAATCCGCTGCTACCTACATATCCAATAGTTTGACCTTGTTTAATTTTCCGTCCTTTTTTAATTCTTGAACTAAATTTTTCTAAATGACAGTATCTTGTTGAATAGTCTTCTGAGTGTTTAATTTTGATTTCATTACCGCAGCCATTTTTTACACCTGCAAAAAAAATTGTTCCTTCTCCGGTAGCTCTCACGGGAGAGCCTCTGTTTGCAGCATAGTCGACGCCATTATGAGAACGTATTGTATGCAAAATGGGGTGTTTTCTTCTAAGGTTATATCTAGAGCTTATGTAGCTAAATTTCACAGGTGATCTTAAAAAAGCCTTCTTAACATTATCTCCATTAAGGGAGAAATATTCTGATTTATTTTTATTAAGATCGTATCTAATCGAAGTATATTTCTTTCCTTGGGTAATAAATTCAGCTATTAAGATATCTCCATCTACTCTTTTTTCTCCTTCTACCAATAATTCTTCATAAATAAGGCTATAGCTGTCTCCGGGTCTTATGTCATGAGTAAAATCTATATCCCAGCCATTTATATAAACTAAGTCCATGATGACGCTCTCTGGTATATTGGCCTTTAATCCAGAAACGTACATAGAATCATCAATAATAACGCTCTTATAAACATTCACTTTCTCTATAGGCAATTCATAAGGATAGATAGTATAAGAGTCACCCTGTAAAGTTGCTTTTACTCCTGACTTAAAGTCTCTTATGTATTTTAAATCTATAATTATGTTCTTATCAGAGAGGCCAATTTCGAACTTATTACCAACTTGGATTTTAGTAAGCAACTTGCTGTTCTTAGAATTAATTATCTTTAGTATGTTTTGATCTTCCACTTCTAGTTTTCTTAAGATTGAATAGAGTGAGTCGTTCCTTTTTGCAGTAGTACTGATAATTCTTTTTATTCTAGGTCTCTCTGTTTTATCAAGTTCAATCAATTCTTCCATTCTTAAAGAAGAACTTAGTTCCGTAGAAGTTTCTCTTTCCTGAAGTTTTGTGTTTGAAAGAAAGCTTAGGCTTGTCAGTGTTATAGCCCCCACTAGGATTGCCAACAGGTGTTTCTTTGGGAATTGCTGTAGAAGTATTTTAATCTGCTTAACCACGATGAATAGAGATAATAACTTATATAGTTTATTTAGACTTATAATACTGTTTGATTATGAATACAACTGAATTAGAGCTTCTTGTTAGAGGAGCAGAGGAGATAATACCAAAGGATGATTTTCTTGATAAGTTAAAAGGAAAGAAAAAGCTCAGGATTAAGGCAGGATTTGATCCTACTTCTCCAGATTTACATTTGGGCCATACCGTACTACTTAATAAAATGAGACTCTTTCAAGATCTTGGACATCAAGTAATATTCCTGATTGGAGATTTTACTGGGTTGGTAGGAGATCCATCTGGTGTCAACGAGACCAGACCTGTTCTATCTGACAATCAATTAAAAAAGAATGCTGAAACTTATAAGTCTCAAGTTTATAAAATACTAGATCGAGATAAAACTGAAGTAAGGTTTAATTCAGAGTGGATGAATGATCTACACTCAGCTGAATTTATTCGCCTTTCATCTTCTCAAACCGTTGCCAGGATGCTTGAAAGAGACGATTTTTCAAAACGTTATAAGTCTCAACTACCAATTTCAATTCATGAGTTTATGTACCCGCTTCTTCAAGGTTTTGATTCAGTCAAGCTAGAAGCAGATGTAGAGTTGGGTGGCACGGATCAAAAGTTCAATTTATTGATGGGGAGAGAAGTGCAGAAATTTTATGGGACACCCCAGCAGGCCATATTCACTGTTCCTTTACTTGAGGGTCTTGATGGGGTGAAAAAGATGTCTAAATCGCTTAATAACTATATTGCTCTTGAAGACCCTTATGACGAAATGTTTGGAAAAATTATGTCAATCTCCGATCAATTGATGTGGAGGTATTTTGACTTATTGAGTTTCAAAAGTGATAAAGAAATTAGATCTTTAAAGTTAGATGAGAAGAATGGTGAGAATCCGAGGAATATAAAGTTTATATTAGCAGAAGAAATTGTTGATAGATTCCATGAAGAAGGCTCGGGTTTGAAAGCTAGAGAAGAGTTTATTAACAGGTTTCAGAAAGGTAATCTACCTGAAGAAGTAGAGACAATTTCTATTAATATTCAAGGTTCTGACCTTAATTTACCTCGAGTTCTAAAAGATTCAGGTATGGTGCAGAGCACTTCTGAAGCAATGCGTCTGATCAAACAAGGAGCTGTAAAAATTCAAGGAAAAAAGGTTCTAGAAAATGACTTTTCTATGAGTAAAGGAACTGCCTACTTGGTGCAAGTGGGTAAGAGAAAATTAGCTAATATTTTATTATCTTAAAATAACTTTTAAACCAGAAAATATAATGTATACTTCGCTTCCTTTCTGAAAGGAAGGGGTGTTTTTTAAAAGTATTAATAAGTAATATGTGTGGGCGCTTGTAGACAAGCGTCACTTATAATCAGAACTATAAAATCGATTTATCGATCTAATATTTCTGGTTTTTTTTGTGCCTTTAATTAGGCACTTGTTTAAATTCAATTGAAGAGTTTGATCATGGCTCAGATTGAACGCTGGCGGTAAGCCTTAAACATGCAAGTCGTGCGGTAACAGACATAAAGATTTAGCTTGCTAAATCCGGTGCTGACGAGCGGCGAACGGGTGAGTAACACGTAGGAATCTACCCAGTAGCGGGGGATAGCCCAGGGAAACTTGGATTAATACCGCATAAGCCCTATGGGGGAAAGAAGGCCTCTCTTTGAAGCTTTCACTATTGGATGAGCCTGCGTAAGATTAGCTTGTTGGTGGGGTAAAAGCCTACCAAGGCAACGATCTTTAGCTGGTCTGAGAGGACGATCAGCCACATTGGGACTGAGACACGGCCCAGACTTCTACGGAAGGCAGCAGTTAGGAATATTGGACAATGGGGGCAACCCTGATCCAGCTATACCGCGTGTGTGAAGAAGGCCCTAGGGTTGTAAAGCACTTTAAGCAGGGAAGAAGTATAGTAAGTTAATATCTTACTATATTGACGTTACCTGAAGAATAAGGACCGGCTAACTCCGTGCCAGCAGCCGCGGTAATACGGAGGGTCCAAGCGTTAATCGGAATTACTGGGCGTAAAGCGCGCGTAGGCGGTTTAATAAGTTGTATGTGAAAGCCCTGGGCTCAACCTAGGAACTGCATACAAAACTATTAAGCTAGAGGACGAGAGAGGAGAGTAGAATTTCAGGTGTAGCGGTGAAATGCGTAGATATCTGAAGGAATACCAATGGCGAAGGCAGCTCTCTGGATCGTTTCTGACGCTAAGGTGCGAAAGCGTGGGTAGCAAACAGGATTAGATACCCTGGTAGTCCACGCCGTAAACGATGATAACTAGCCGTTGGGCAGATTTAACTGTTCAGTGGCACAGCTAACGCATTAAGTTATCCGCCTGGGGAGTACGGCCGCAAGGCTAAAACTCAAATGAATTGACGGGGGCCCGCACAAGTGGTGGAGCATGTGGTTTAATTCGATGCAACGCGAAGAACCTTACCAACCTTTGAAATCCAGAGAAGTCACCAGAGATGGAGATGTGCCTTCGGGAACTCTGTGACAGGTGTTGCATGGCTGTCGTCAGCTCGTGTCGTGAGATGTATGGTTAAGTCCAGTAACGAGCGCAACCCCTATCCTTATTTGCCAGCGC
>DQKS01000032.1 GCA_015660645.1 Gammaproteobacteria bacterium | reverse complement strand
TTCTGCTAATAAATAATGGTGCCCCCTGTAGGATTCGAACCTACGACCAAAAGATTAAGAGTCTTCTGCTCTACCAACTGAGCTAAGGAGGCAATTTATATAGTTGATTATATATTCTCTATTCAACCAACCATTGAATAATATTAGTAAAAGCTGTTTTATCTTGTACAAGAAACAAATGACCACCGTCATAAAATTTTATCTTGCTTCCATAAATTTTATTATTTAGGAATTCCATATTTTTTGGCGGAGCTATCCCATCAAATTTACCACCAGCCAGGAAGGTAGGCATATCTAACTGTGCTAACAGGTCATAAGTATCGTGATCCTTTCTGGCCATCAATTGTTTTTTTGCCCCTATAGGGTCAGGAAGGTACTGGATTCTAGAAACTGCCATCTCTTTTAATTGACTCCATTGCTTAGGATTTTCTCTTATCCAAGAATCTGTCAATCTAACATCATTAATTCTTAAGCTTTTCTCTAGCCTCTCATTAGACTTAAGACCTTCTAACTCGTGCAAAGGATAAGAAGATCCTCCCTTCCCTCCAGAAGATGTACAACATAAAACTAACTTACTCACTTTGGTGTGATGTCTAATTGCAAATTCTTGAGCTACCATGCCACCAAAAGATACTCCCACTACAGGAACTCTATTTAATCCCAGGCTATCCAACAAATCCGCTGCATCATCAGCATATTGCTGCATTGTGTAAATTCCTTCAGGTTTAGATGTCTGACCTAAACCTCTTTGATCATATCCGATCATTTCAAAATATTCGGCAAGGGGAGAATCAAAATGGTTTGGTTTATTCCTTAGATCGCCGCCGCTCCCACTTATATATAAGAGGGGGCCGTTTTTTTTCTTTGAACTCTTTTCATAATAAATGGAAATATCTTTAGTACGAACAAGACTCATATCAGGGCTTTAACATCCCTATTGATTCACTTTCACGATCAAAATCAGCCGGCGATACACTCGACCCGTCGTGACCTCCCAAAGTCCCAAAAGATGAAAATCCTAATATGGATCTTTGCTTAGGAGTAATTTTTTTTAGAACTTCCTTTCTTATGCTGTACTGATGATTTTCTTGAGGTCTTACCCATGGCTGTAGAAAAGCAGTAGAAATATTACTTCTAATATGACCTGATCTATTCAAACCATTTCCATGCCACACCCTGCCCGACCAAACAATCGCAGTTCCGCTCGGAGCGCTAATTGATTTTGCCATATTTTGAATCTCTTCTGAGTTGGCTGTCGCGTATTCAATTAATGGCCATTTGTGAGATCCGGGAATTAATCTTGTTCCTCCATTCTCAGGAGAATTATCAGATATAAGTACCATTGAATTAGCCATAAAATCAAAATTCATTGGATGGGGTACTAAAGGCCATTGATCTTGATGCAAAGGCATTTTTTCATTGCCGCTACCATTCATGTGGGCACCCATTGAGCAAAGGATAACCTTATCCCCAATTATGTGTTGTATTAAAGGAAAAATCTTAGGGTGGTCTATAAATTGTAAAAAACAATCCCCTTTATTAATTAAATTCCATACCAGCCTACTTACCTTCTGATCTTCATGAATATCAACACCATAACGCTCGTCTCCTCTAACTTTAGAACCAACTTTATGCTTCTCTTCTCCATAGAACTGTTCTTCTAACCTTTGTTTTATATCGCATACCTCTTTTTGAGAGATAACATCTTTTATCAGCGCTATGCCGTATTGATCTAGGTGTTGTTTGGCTAATTCTAGATCATCCGTTAAAGGAGGATAATCTAAAGGAACTAGGCTTTTTATTTCTGATTCTTTCATTTATTCAATAGTATAAAACTTATTTTTTTCTATGATAACATCTTGATATATGATTTTAGATTACGGTCCAAATCCTACAAGGGATGTAGCGCAGGGGAAAAAAGACTTAAGTAAGTTTGGCTTTTGTCTTATAGAAAAAGCCATAACAGGTGAATTCTTTAAAAAATCGAAAGAAAGACTTCTAGAGCAAGCTGCTGCTGAAGAAGAAATGGGTTTATCTTTTAGGGATGGAGGTCCTGACCAAACAATAAAAATGACGGGCGATAAAATAGATAAATCTTCCTTCAGTAAAAAAAATGGTGGGGTTAATCAGAGATTGTGGATGCTCGCTAATAAAGGAGAATGCTTTAGAGACATGGTCGTTCATCCTTTGGTTGATGAATTAGTTGGTCACATACTTGGGCAAGAATTTATTCTTTCTACCCATTCAGCCAATATAGCCAAACCTGGTGGAGTTAGAATGGGACTTCATACGGATCAGTGGTGGATGCCACAACCAATAAGACCTCAAGAAGGCTACCTTCGTCCATCTGAAATTAAAAGATCTGCAGCCGCTTCTTTTGTTGAACCAGATCAATCCTTAGGTATTTCTCCTCCTGTAGTCGCAAATTGCATGTGGATGCTCTCCGACTTTGTTAAAAGTAATGGGGCAACCGAGGTAGTAGCAGGTTCTCATTTAACTGGGGCACATCCTAATCAAGAGGATCAAAGTATTTACCCTATTTTAAATGCTGAAGCAGAAGCAGGCACTTTAATGGTTTTTGATGGCAGACTATGGCATGGGACAGGAGCAAATACCGGTAATTCAGATAGATTGGGGGTGTTAACTACTTTTTGTTCACCACAATTCAGACAACAAGAAAATCAGACATTGGGTTTAGATAGAGATTTATGGGAATCTTGTTCAGAAAAACTTAAATCAAGATTAGGATTTAAAGTCTGGAATGCCTATGGAAGGATAGAAAGCTCTATGGATCATCTCATTGATATAGAACCTAATCGCATAAAGGAATTAAAACCGAAAAATAGTTCTAATTAAACCAATGAAGGGATTTGTGCCATTAATATTTGCACTCCTTCTAATAAACCCTGAGCAACTATCAGCAAAAGGTTATTATTTATACGTTAAACCTTGTATAGATTGTGGTTGGTATCAATATCTTCAGCCTTTTAGACTCAGAGAACAATGTGAAAATGCGAGAAGTGGAATTTTTATAAGGGGTGTGTCTAAATGCTTAAAGGAGAAAGAGTAAGTTTCTACTCTTCAGAAATATATTTTCTAAAAAAAGACCATACTTCTTGAGCCGTATCAATATCATTATTCCCTGTTCGTAAATAGTACCAAATTAAAGGATTCTTCCACCAGCGAATATCTGTTTCCCAGCCCGGCCAAGTATGGGTTCCACCTTTTACTTTATAAAACCAAACTTCATTTACACTATCCTCTGAAAAGTAACGATCAAAAATAATAACACTACCATCGCCCCGATCTTTATCAGGTAGTTGAATGGATTCTTTGTGATTCAACTTATTTTCTGCGACCCAAAAATCAATGGTAGAAGGTAAGTCATAATAAGCTCCCCATCCGTCTCGATCTTCCATGTCCCCTTCAAAAACCGATATTTTATCTTCTGTACCGTGTATCTCAAAAATGGGAATTGGTCTTTGTGGATTGCATGATTCAAGAGTCTCTTTCATCATAACTCCCGCAACTGGTGCAACAGCTCTGAATAAATCAGAAGAAGTGCATGCCAAGAGGTAGCTCATATCTCCGCCATTAGACATACCCGTAGCAAAAGTCTTTTCAGTGCTAGTCTGGTAAGTACTTTGTAAATGAATAACCAAGGCACGAATGTAGGCAACATCATCAACTTTTGAACTTGCGTTAAAAGAATACCCAACGTTAAAGAAGGTGTTTTCTTGCGAATCTACTGTTCCTTGAGGATATACAACCACAAAGCCATTTTCATCGGCCAAGTCATTCATTCTCGAATATTTCATAATACCTTCTGCAGTGCCGGTATACCCATGTATAACAACTACGAGAGGTGCATTTTCTTGAAGGTCTTCAGGTACGTGCAAAAAATAAGAACGCTCTAGTTCTTGGTGTGTTAGTTTCTTTTCGCCTGTAAAAGGCAAGAAATTGGATTCACTAAAAAGGCTCCCATTGAATAAAAATAATAGGACGGCTAAATAAATTAAAATTATTTTGTTCATATTTAAAAAAATTTGTGACTTAAAACTATAGACCTATAAGCTTACTTTATACAAATCTAAATTTTCTGATACTCTTACTAATATGACTCAATGGACCGAAGAGAAGGCTAATTCATGGTATCAAGATCAACCCTGGCTTGTGGGGTGTAATTTCTTACCCAGCTCGGCAATTAATCAACTTGAAATGTTTCAAGCAGAAACATTTGATCTTGATATATTAAATAAAGAAATAGGATGGGCAAAGGACCTTGGCTTTAATAGCCTAAGAGTCTATTTGCATGATTTATTGTGGGATGAACCAAATAATCTTTTTAATAAATTGGATGCTTTTTTAGATATTTGCACTCTCCACTCAATCAGACCTATTTTAGTTTTATTTGATGATTGCCACAGGCCCTTTCCAAAAAAAGGACGACAACCATTACCGGTTACTGGGGTGCATAACTCTGGTTGGAAACAGAGCCCAGGCATGGCACTGGTTCATGCAATTCATGATAAAACTATCTCGAAAGAAGAACTCTTAAGGCTGGAGGGTTTTGTTAAAGGAATTCTAGAAAAATACAAAACAGACGAGCGGATCTTAATGTGGGATTTGTATAACGAACCTGGTCAATTTGGAGTTGGAGAAAAATCTTTAACACTTCTAAAATTGACCTGGGAATGGGCCCACTCAATAAGACCTTCTCAGCCGCTCACAGCTTGTATGGACGGATCTGTTGGGGAAAAGATTATAGAACTTAATGCTAAGAGTTCCGACGTTATAACCTTTCATACTTATGAATCACAGAAGCTAGAAGAAACTATAGTTAAACTCCAGAAAATAGGAAGGCCTGTTATATGCACCGAGTACATGGCAAGAGAATTTGGAACTACATTCCAATTCAGTATGCCTATTTTTAAAAATAAAAGTGTTGGTTGTTATAATTGGGGCTTGGTTGCTGGAAAGAGCCAAACACATTTTGGATGGGCAACTATATTAGATCTTCATAAGAAAAAAGAGAATGGAGACATCCTTCAAGAAGGTGAAATTATCCCAGAGCCTGAAATCTGGTTCCATGACATCCTTAGGGCAGACGGATCTCCTTATGACGAAGAAGAAGTAACCTTTATAAAAAAAATAACGTCTTCTAAAAAACTGCTATAGGGTTTAAAGGACTTCCCGTAGCTCCTTTCACTCTCATGGGGGCTGCTACAAAAAGAAAAGTATTTCTTTTTTCTTGATTTGCAACTCGTGCCAATTCTTCTAAATCAAGATTATCAAAAATCGGCATGCCTAAACCCACCAAGACTAATTCGTGAAGTGGGTTGAGCCTACCTGCAACAGCTGAAGGCATAACATCTGATACTCCATCACAACCTATTGCTGCAACATCTCTATCTTTTAGCCAAGTAGCCACTGAGGCGTGCATACCTGCAGCTTCTTCAATAAAATTCCATAAGCCATCCATTTCAACCTGTTTCCAACGTCCAGTCCTAATAAGTATTACATCTCCTGAAGAAATCTTTACCCTTGAAGATTTTTCCCAAGCTTCTAAATCTTCTATTGTTATAGCTTGGCCAGGTTTAAGATAATCTTTGCCCAAAAATTTAGGAAAGTCTATCAATACTCCTCTAGTAAAAATTCCCTCTTTACCAATATTTTCAATTCCTAAATTACTGAAACCATTAGGAACATTAGGATCAAAAGGAAAATCGTTATACATTTTTCCTTTTACAGCAAAGTGATTAATTCCGTCTAAATGAGAATGCCCAAATCCGTGGTAATCTATTTTAAATACATCGCCAGCTGCTTGAGTTAATCCCATTTCCATTCCTTCAAAAGCTTCTTCACCTCCAAAAACAAAAACTTCGTGCTCAAATGGTTTTTGATTAACCATATCTTGAATTTTATTGAGTTCTAACGCTAAAGAAACGGATATTCCTTTCTTAACAAGCCTAGAAGCTTTTACTCTTTTTCTGGGTGTAATTGTATTAAGAGTACCCAGCTGGTCTTCGGCTCCCCATCTGCCCCAATTAGATATATCTTCAAGCAACTTATTAAACTCTTCATCGTCCATAGGGGCTGGTTTTCCAACGGCATTAACGCTCAAGGAAAATATAGACACTAGTACTATTAAAATTATATTTCTCACAGGCTTCTCCTCTTAAAAATCAAAACAGAACTATTTATATCATCTTAAGAGATGAAGATCACAATTTATAAATTTTAAATTTAAATAACTTTGTAGGTTGGGCTATAGTATTAATAAATTAAATTGTAAGTTTAATGAAAAAAATTAAAGAGTTTACACAGGACTATATAGATCAAAACTCAAGTAATGAGAATCATCTGTTTTATGATTTCTTACATTCTAAGGAGCCTTATCAATCTATCTTTAAGAATAATCCTTGGATGCTACCACCAGATATAAAAAAACCCTTGGAATGGGGAGATCACTATTGGGACACAACGGTCGGTCGCAAACATCAATATTGGAAAGACTTTGAGCTGCCAAAACCATCAAAAGATATTAATCAAATAAGGGAAGACTTTCTGGAGTGGGGTTTCGCTTTAATAGAAGATGCCATGTCAAAGGAGCAAACGAGTAGATTTCTAAATAGATTGCTTGAACAAGCAGAAGGAGAAAAATTAGCAAAAATAGAAAACATTACTCCGTCGGGCCAGTACGTTAATACTTTGATTAATAAAGGCGAAGTGTTTGCACAATGCATTGAACAAAATCCCGAGGCTGTTCAAGCCGGTCCTTTAATTGAGCAACTCCTCAACGAATCTCTTGGCAAAGGCTGGATTTGCCATAGCTTTCTTGCAAACGGAGCTGATCCTGGAGGATACCCGCAAGGATTGCACATGGACCAAGGACCTTTATCTCCTTGGATAACTCAAGAAGCCCCTGCCCTTGTGAACACCATGTACATTCCTCAAGACATAAATGAAGAAAATGGTGGCACTCTGGTTATACCAGGAAGTCACAGGATAATGATAGAAGCAGGGAGCGATGGTCAGATTGGTGAACTTCCTCCTGCTATAAATTTAGAAGCGAAAGCTGGAACAATAATGCTATTTGATGGCAGATTACTGCACGGAACTGCTGTGAACAAGTCCGATAAACCAAGATTTGTTGCGACGATGAGTAATGTAAAATCTTGGATGAGAACACAAGAAAATTGGGTCATTTCTGTAGCTCCTGAAATACTCAAGAACGCCTCTCCAAAACTACTTCATAGGATAGGTCTTCAGGCGTTAACTTACGGCAGTACTATCGAAGGATTTGGATTAGGAGCAAGTGGAAGAATTGGTGACAAATGGGGAGCCATTCAACAATTTAGGGTTGCTTACGATGAAGGAAACTATCAACGAGTTAGGGAGCTATCAGCTGCATCAACTCAGGAAGAGTTATCTAAAGATTACACCGTAAGAAGTGCTCGGAAAAACACTAAAGAATAAAATTAAAACTTCCTATACACCTGACTGCAAATTTCTTTGAAGTCATTGTTTCTATATAGACAGTACAGCCCACAAAGAAACAGGAATTACGGTGCACCAAATGCCCAGCGCGAGGAGAAGAGGTTTAATTGTTATGCTCTTCAAAGAATCTTTATCAATTTGCGTGCCTATGCAGAACAAACCCGCTAAAAGGAATGTTTTATTAACCATTTTCAAAAAATACAAAACTTCTTCTGGAGGACTCATTATTGTATTTAAGATCACCGCGAAAACAAAGAATATAATGAATAGAGGAAAAGCAGATCCTTGCTTTTCTGATTTAAAATACCAAGCTGATAAAAGTACCAAAGGAACTATCCATAACGTTCTTGCTAACTTTAGTGTTGCTGCTACTTCCACTGCATCAAATCCAACTACTGAAGCTGCTCCTACAACCGAAGCTGTATCATGAATTGCAAGTGCTGCCCAAGTACCAAATTGTTCTTGGCTTAAGTTGAACCAGTCGCCTATTAAAGGGAAGGTGATTACAGCAACGGCATTAAGTAAAAAAACTATACTTAAGGTTGTTGTTAGATCTTCCGGTTTAGCTTTAATTGAAGGGGCTACAGCTGCCATAGCAGTACCGCCACATATAGCAGTTCCTGAAGCAAGCAAATAAGCTTGTTTCTTTTCAACACCTAACAATTTCCCTAAAAATATAGCGACTAAGAAGGTCGTGATAACAAACAAGGAAATCCAAGGCAGATAGGTGCCGTTTAATTCTACGACAGTGGGTAGGCTGATGCTTCCTCCTAAAAAAACTATTCCTGTCTGGAGGAGTTTGGAACCTATTCTCTTGGTAAAAAAATCGGAAGGAAATTTAGGAACGTAAGTTAAAGAAATTCCTAATAATAATGCAATAGCAGCATGTCCACTCCACAAAGCGATACTTAATAAAATGGCTGCGAATATATAAAACATTAAGAATCTGG
The DNA here is from genome assembly GCA_015660645.1 of Gammaproteobacteria bacterium. Classification (GTDB taxonomy): domain Bacteria; phylum Pseudomonadota; class Gammaproteobacteria; order Magnimaribacterales; family Magnimaribacteraceae; genus CAJJAM01. The sequence continues at coordinate 17,338 of DQKS01000032.1, read as the reverse complement.
TGGGCCCGGGAGGACTCGAACCTCCGACCAATGGATTATGAGTCCACTGCTCTAACCAACTGAGCTACAGGCCCTATAAAACTAATTAAACAATGACTAGGTTCTGCTAGCAATAACTTATTCGTCTAAAAAACCCTTGAGATGAGAAGAACGAGTTGGATGCCTTAGTTTTCTTAAAGCTTTTGCTTCTATCTGTCTAATTCTTTCTCTGGTAACATCAAACTGCTTTCCAACCTCTTCAAGGGTATGGTCAGTATTCATGCCTATTCCAAATCTCATTCTTAGTACTTTGGCTTCTCGAGCAGTTAGGCTACCAAGAATATCATCCGTCGCATTAGTTAGATTATCCATAATAGCATTTTCATCAGGAGAACTTATGGAAGTATCTTCTATAAAATCACCTAAAGTAGTGTCTTCTTCATCCCCTATTGGAGTTTCAGTGGAAATTGGCTCTTTAGCAATCTTTAAAACACGCCTTACCTTATCTTCAGGCAATTCCATTCTAATCCCTAATTCCTCAGGGGTAGGCTCTCTACCCATTTCTTGCACCATTTGCCTCGAAACCCTATTTAGCTTATTGATAGTTTCTATCATATGCACCGGGATACGAATAGTCCTAGCTTGGTCAGCAATAGATCTAGTGATGGCTTGTCTGATCCACCAAGTTGCATAAGTAGAAAACTTATAACCTCTTCTATATTCAAATTTATCAACAGCTTTCATTAGCCCGATATTCCCTTCTTGAATAAGATCCAAGAAGTGTAAACCTCGGTTGGTATACTTCTTAGCAATGGAAATTACCAATCTTAGATTGGCTTCAACCATGTCTTTTTTTGCTCTTCTTATTTTTGCTTCACCGATAGACATTTTTCTATTGATATCTTTAATTTCAGAAACATCAAGTTCCACTATTCTTTCAAGTTTGGCTAATTTATTTTGCAGACGAACTACCTCAGGTAAGTTTTCTTTTGTGGCTGCCGCCCAAGGTTTCCTTGATCTAGCGATAGTCTCACACCACGAACTATCTGATTCATTACCTGAAAAGCTTTTAATGAATTCCTTGCGAGGCATTTTTCCTCTCTTCACCAAGATAGTAAAGATGAACTTTTCGCATTCTCTTATTATTTCTAAAGCATCTCTTGCAGGGTTAGCAATTTTTTCGAACTGAGTAGGTGATAGTTTTAAGAACTTAAATATTTCACCCAATTTTTCTTGTTCAACAAGGGCAGTCTTAGATCTTCTTGATTTTACACAAGCTTTCTCAGCTTTATTGAACTGTCTTTTGAGAGCACTAAATCTTTTTTTAACTTCGACTGGATCTGGTCCTGTCTGCTCCTCTTCGTCAGAGTCTTCTTTTTCTTTTTTCTGAGCCATTGCAGGAGGGGGTATTCCTTCCTCAATGTCCATAAAACCAACCATGACTTCAGAAAGTCTCTTATCTTCAGCAACGACTAATTGATAATCATCTAGTATTCGATCCACTATTCCTGGATAAAAACAGCATGCAAATAACAACTCTCTAGCACCCTCTTCGATTCTTTTAGCAATGGCAATTTCACCTTCACGGGTCAGAAGGTCAACGGTTCCCATTTCTCTCATATAGAGTCGGACTGGATCAGTTGTTCTGCCTACTTCAGATTCAACTGTTGTTAAGGTTGTCCTAGTATCTGCAATAGTCTCAGGAGCTGCATCAGGATTATCTTCTCCTGCTCCTTGAACTGATTCTATAACTTCAATACCAATATCCATCAACATCTGAATAGTCTCTTCGACCTGATCGGGATCAGAGATATCCTCTGGTAACATTAAGTTAATGTCTTGATAAGTTAAGAAGCCTTGATCTTTTCCTTTATCAAGAAGATCACTAAGACCTGATGTTTCTAGGTCTTCTTCGCTTATAGACTTTTCGTCCTGATCCGAGGAAGCTTCTATTGCTTTTTCTTCAACAGCTATTTTTTTAGATTTTTTTACCATATCAAATTCAAAAGGTCGGGCATTATATTATTTTTTAGGCCTAAGCGCTCTATATTATGAGTAATTTTTATAAAGTTATATATTCCTATTGGCCTTACTAAGGTTCCTTAACAAGATTCTGTCCTCTTCTTGTAAGCTCTCTAAGCTAGATAATAGGTGCTGTTGCAGCTCAAAAGTTTCATCTTCATTTAATTTACCTGCTGATAAAATTGATTTTAAATCATGTATCCTGGCCTTGGGATTTGATTTTCTTAGGAGGTTTAAACAATCTCTAAAATACAGTAAAGAATTTTTTTCTTCTAAAGTTGGCGTAGTTGCTAATAAAGTACCAATAAACGAAGAAGAACCAGACCTTAGTGAGCTTAAGAGATCGGTAATTGTACTGTTTGAATTTAACAAAAAGAATTCAGCCACTTCAATTAATAAGTTTGTTTCAGGTTGATTTAATTCTTTTAACCACGCCATATCCTCGAGCTCGCTAACAAGACTAGGATAAAATATAAGGGCAGAAAGGGCCTTTGAGCCCAGCCCTGACTGCTCAAACACCCTTTCTTGTTGTTCACTGTGAATATCTTCAAGGGAAAGCGCAGACCTTCTTTTTTTATAAGTCTTAACAACTTTGTGAGTTTGTATATCCTCTTTTTTTAGGCCAGTTACTTTAGAAACTTCTTCTTCTAATAACTTTTTAATAGAGCTTTCCGGCATAGACATAAGCAATTGCATTGCTCTAGAAGCCAATGAAGCTTTTTTTTCCAAAGAAGTAACTCCAACTGCTTCCGCTAATCGTTGAATGAAGTATTGAGACAGTAGTAAAGAATCTTTTGATCTATCTATAAATAATTTTTTTGATTCTTTCTCAAGCAAACTGGCAGGATCTTCGCCTTCAGGTAAAAATAAAAAACGGATTTCGGTGCCGTCTCCTACTACGGGTAAAACATTCTTTAAGGCGCCCCAAGCCGCCCCTCTTCCAGCATCATCTCCATCGAAACAAAAAATAATCTCATTTACTAATTGCAGTAATTTTTGAACATGGAATCTATTCGTAGCTATACCTAATGTAGCAACGGCATTATTTATATTATTTTCCGACATCGCCACTGCATCCATATACCCTTCAACAACATAAATATCTTTAAGATCTCTTCGATTCTCTAATGTCTCATACAAACCATATAACTCTTTCCCTTTTTGGAATACAGGCGTGTCTCCTGTATTTAAATATTTTGGTTGGTCGTCAGGGTTCATAACACGACCTCCGAACCCAACAACTCTTCCCTTACGATCTCTTATTGGAAAAATAAGTCTGTCTCTAAAAACATCATATAACCCGCCATCTTTATTCTTCTTGACCAGACCGGCTTTAATTAAAACAGTTTCATCAAAATTCTGTTTCTTAAGCTCTTCACTTAATGCATTCCAAGAGTTAGGAGCATAACCTATTGCATATCTTCTACATGTATCTCCTGAAATCTTTCTTTCCTCTTTTAAATAATTTCTAACATGCTGAGCATCATTCCTGTTTGCTAGTATCGATTCATAAAAAGAAGCAGAAGCTTCAAGGGCTTTAAATATAGGTTCTCTTTCATCTCTATGATTTGTTGCATTCTCATAAGGAACTTCCAAGCCAGCTCTTGACGCAAGCGCTTCTACTGACTCGACAAAATTAAATCCTTGATGTGCTTGTAAAAAACTTATTACATTTCCGGTCTCTCTACATTTAAAACAGTAATAGAATTGCTTTTGTTCACTAACACTAAAAGAAGGGTTATTACCATCATCGCAGAAAGGGCATATACCCCAATGATCCTTTCCTTTTTTCTTTAAGGGTAAATAGCTATCTATTAAAGTTACTATTTCACTTACATCAACTATCTCTCTAACGAAATCTGGTGGTATTGATCCTGCCACTAGCCTGCCCTTCTAAACCAATCTTCAAGAATAATTTGCGCGGAAACACTGTGTTTGTCTGCTGAAGATTCCTTAAATTTAGTTCCCTTCATTTTTAATCTATCCGTAGCTTCTCTTGTTGACAATCTTTCATCCATTAATTCAAAAGGTATGTCGTATCTTGAACTTATTTTAGAAGCAAAATTATCGCTTTTAATCTTTATTTTACTAACAGAACCATCCATATTTAAAGGATCACCAACCACAAACAGGTTGGGCTTCCAGTCTTTAACAATTGTATCCAATTCTAGCCATCTAGGTTGGCCATCGTCAGCTTTTATTGAATAAAAAGTATGAGCAGTTCTGGTCACTTCCTGACCTATAGCTAATCCTATATTGCGCAAACCAAAGTCAAAAGCCATAACAACCCTAGGAGAACCCTTCATCCTGTATTCACTATATTTTCAACACAATCCATTAATTTTTTTGATACCTCAATATCACATAAACTTTTGTATTCTCTAAAGCAAGTTGGGCTAGTAACATTAATTTCAGTTAAATAATCCCCTATGACATCAAGACCTACCAAAACCAAACCTAACTCTTTTAATTTTGGCCCTACTTGAGAACAGATCCATAAGTCTTGATCTGTTAAAGGCTTCGCTATTGCAGTTGCTCCAGCCGCTAAATTTCCTCTAAGCTCTCCCTTAGCAGGAACTCTAGCAATAGCGGCTCCCATCGGGTCTCCGTTAATAATCAAAATTCTTTTATCCCCCTCCAAAATCTCTGGTATAAACCTTTGAATCATAACTTTAGTCTTATAAAAAGAAGTTATTGTCTCTAATACAACTGCAATATTGGGATCATTCTCTCTTAGTCTGAAAATAGAAGAACCACCCATACCATCTAGCGGCTTAATGACTGTATCTTTATGTGTTGCAATAAATTCTCTAATTAAGGATTGATTGCTAGCAACTAAAAAAGGTGTGCAGCACTCAGGGAATTCAGTAGCAAAAACTTTTTCATTACAATCTCTTAGACTCCTAGGTCTATTTATTACATGAACGCCTTCCTTTTCAGCAGCCTCAAGAACATAAGTATTGTAGATGTAATCAGAATCAAAAGGAGGGTCTTGTCGCATCATAATGGCGTCAAGGTCAGAAAGTTTTTTTGGAGTGGAATCACTGAGATCAAACCACTTGTCTGCATTATCAAATACTTCTATCTTGTGTATTAAGGCATATGCTCCTAATTCATTTATATAAAGCGAAGAAGGTTCTATATAAAATAGTTCATGCCCTCTATCTTGAGCTTCAATCATAATATCTAACGAGCTATCCTTTTTAAAATTAATAGCCTCTATTGGATCCATAACCACGCCAAATTTCATTCTCAATTTCCTAATTTATAGTTCATTGTAATTCTTTTTAGAAATCTCCAGCTAGTGTTCTTATTGTACTCAGAGCCGAGATAGCTGCTGTTTCAGCTCTCAAGATCCTGGTACCCATTGATACAGGAGTAAAACCTTCTTTAACCAAGTCCTCAATTTCTTCTGACGTAAAATCTCCTTCTGGACCAACAGCTAAAGCAACCGAATTAGTAAAACGTATTTCTGATATCTTTTTAATTGCACGAGGATACAGGACAATCTTTTTTTCAGCTTCAATTGAACTTGACCAATCTCTTAGCAACGAAGGATTATTTATTTCAGGAAGCCAGTTTTGACCACACTGCTCACAAGCTCCCTGCGATATAGATAGCCATTTTTCTTTCTTCTTTTGAAAGGATTCTTTTTTAATTTTTGCGACTGACCTGTCTGTTAGCAAAGGTGAAATACTATCCACGCCCAATTCAGTTGCCTTTTGAATAGAGAAACCTAAAGCATCTGGTTTAATTAGAGCTTGCCCAAGAAAAATAGAAATCCCCTCTTTGGGTGAAAAAGATTTCTTACCAATAATCTGAATTGTTGTTTTTCCAGAATTTATAGAAACTATTTTAGCGACACATGAGTGCCCCTTTCCATCAAAGATTTCTATCTCATGGCCCTCCTTCTTTCTTAAAACTTTTACCAAATGATGAGTGGAGGCTGCCTCTAATACCAAAATAGCATCTGAGCTATAATCCTCTTTGAGATAGTTTCGTGTAAGGTTCATAAAAGTATTAATTTTGAGAAACATATCTTACAACAAGATTGTTAATAGGAGCTTATGATGGCTGAAAATGATGAAATAAATATTTACTTGATCCGTCATGGTGAGGCTGGAAAATCTTGGAATGAAGACCCTGACCCTGGATTAAGTAATAAAGGGGAAAAACAATCTATAAAGCTTGTTTCTAAACTAAGTAATGATTTTAAAAAATTAAATTTCAAAGCTATATCAAGCCCACTTCTCAGAGCACAAGAAACCGCCATGCCGCTTAAAGAAGAATTTGGATTTGATATTAAGATTGATAAAAATTTTTCTGAAATACCCTCTCCAGGTATAGAGCTCTATCAAAGAAGCGTCTGGTTAAAAGAAATATTTAAAGTCAGAGTAGCCGAGCTAGAACAGCCTCAACAAGAATGGCGAAACACAATTATTCAATCAATCCAGAACATACAAGAAAACACCATAATCTTTTCACATTTCATGGTTATAAATTGTGTTGTAGGTTGGCTAAGTAATGTTGATAAATTGGTGGGTTTTTATCCAGATAATTGTTCTGTTACTAAAATACTTAATAGAAAAGGAAAATTACAATTGGTCCAAACAGGAAATGAACTTTCAACAATTGTCCAATAAAAGAAAAATAAATAGACATTTAATGGGAATTGTCTTGAAAGAATTTTTAGGATAAGTATTATTTACAACTCTAAAAGAAATTTTCATCTGACTAAAAAATTAAATACATGACAAAGAAAGACAATAAAAAATTTAACGGCGAAGGAAGGCAGTTAAGTTCTCAAGTCTCAAAAAGCATGCGTAAATATTTCAAAGAACTTGAAGGTGAAGTAACTAAAGATCTCTACGTTATGGTGTTAAAAGAAGTTGAAGTTCCTTTGCTTGAAATAGTTATGGAACAATGCAACAACAACCAAACTCAAGCAAGTCAAATATTAGGGATCAATAGAGGCACTCTCCGAAATAAACTCAAAGAATATAAATTACTTTAATATTTATAATTAATGGCATCAGCAGCCAATCCAAAAATTAGAAGAGCATTAATTAGCGTTTCGAACAAGGAAGGCTTGGTTGAATTGTGCTCTGAGCTTGTAAATAAATTTGGTATCGAAATAATTTCAACCGGCGGGACCTTAAAAACTCTTCTTGAAGGAGGCGTTAAAGCAATAGACATAAGTGAATATACGGGCTTCCCTGAAATGATGGATGGAAGAGTTAAGACTCTACATCCCAAGGTCCATGGAGGCATCCTCGCCCGAAGAGAGATTGATCAAAAGGTGATGGATGATAATGGTATAAAAGGTATAGATCTTGTTGTTGTTAATCTTTACCCATTCGTAGAAACAATCTCTAAACCAGAAACAACATTAGAAGTAGCAATAGAGAATATAGATATAGGCGGACCTAGCATGCTTAGATCGGCTGCTAAAAATAATAAATATGTGGGAGTTGTAGTTGATCCACTTGACTACAATATGATTCTAAAAGAAATGGAAAAAACTGGTGGCACTCTATCTCATACGACTAGAAGTAACCTAGCAACCAAGGCTTTCACCTATACTGCAAGCTATGACTCGGCAATTTCTGCTTACCTTTCTTCTCAAAACAAAAAGGAAGATTTCCCTGATCAAATATTTGGAAAATTCCAAAGAAAAGAATTGCTCAGGTATGGCGAAAATCCTCATCAAAAAGCTGCTTTTTACACTGACTTTTCTAATCAGCAAACTGATGGGGTATCGAATTCAACGCAGCTTCAAGGCAAAAAACTTTCTTATAACAATATAGCAGATACCGATGCTGCTTATGAATGTGTAAAAGCTTTTGATGAACCTGCCTGTGTAATAGTTAAACATGCCAATCCTTGTGGAATTGCTACTGATAAAAATATTACAAAAGCTTATGAAAAATCTTTTGCTTCAGATTCCACATCTGCATTTGGAGGCATTGTTGCTTTAAACAGAGAATTAAATAAAGAAACAGCAGAAAGGATAATTAGTAATCAGTTCGTAGAGGTTATCATTGCTCCAGGTATTTCTGATGATGCTTTTGCAATAACTAAAACTAAGGAGAATGTCAGAGTTCTAAACACTAAAGAACTTGGATCCCAAGCAAAAGGATTTAAATTGTTAAGCGTGACCGACGGACTTCTAATACAAGAAACAGACAATGGAATTGTTTCAATAAATGATCTAACTGTGGTTTCAAAGAGAAAGCCCACTGACTTAGAAATTAAAAACTGCCTATTTGCTTGGAAGGTTTGCAAATTTGTTAAATCGAATGCCATCGTCTATACCAAAGACAATCAAACCATTGGTATAGGTGCCGGACAAATGAGTAGAATTGATAGTGCTAAAATTGCTGCTTCTAAAGCAAAAGAAGGAGGCTTCCAAACAGAAGGATGCTCAATGGCATCTGATGCCTTCTTCCCTTTTAGAGATGGTATTGATGCAGCTGCTGAAATTGGCATCAGTTCAATTATCCAACCTGGCGGTTCGATGAGAGATAACGAGGTTATTGAAGCAGCAGATGAAGCTAATATGGCTATGTTATTTACAGGAGTAAGGCATTTCCGCCATTAAGCATGAAAGTCCTCATAGTCGGAAATGGAGGAAGAGAACATGCCCTTGCCTGGAAAGTCTCTCAAAGCACATTAGTAACTGATGTATTTGTAGCACCAGGCAATGGTGGTACTGAACAAGAGCCTTTAGTTAAAAACATACCCATTTCTTCAAATAATATCGAAGAACTAGCAGAATTTGCACTTAATAATAAAATTGATATCACTATAGTTGGTCCTGAAGGTCCGTTAGTTCTGGGAATAACTGATAAGTTCAAATCGCTTAATCTAAATTGTTTTGGACCTTCTAAGGGCGCAGCCCAACTTGAGGGATCTAAAGAATTCATGAAAGATTTCTTAATTAAACACAATATACCTACAGCAACTTATCAAAGCTTTACTGATGCCAGCGAAGCAATAACTCATATAAAAAATATTGGCTGCCCTCTTGTTATAAAAGCGGACGGGCTTGCTGCGGGCAAAGGAGTTACTGTTGCTTTAGAGGAAAAGGATGCCATAAAAGCTGTTCAGGAATGCCTTAATAATAATATTTTTGGAAAAGCAGGATCAAAATTAATTATCGAGGAGTTTTTAGAAGGTGAAGAAGCTAGCTTTATAGTGCTAACTGATGGAGATATCATTATCCCTTTTGCATCATCTCAAGATCACAAGGCAAGAGACAACAAAGACTTAGGTCCTAATACAGGAGGAATGGGTGCCTATTCACCAGCTCCTGTAGTTACAGAATACATTCATAATAAAATCATGAATGAAATAATCATTCCTACCGTCCAAGGAATGAGAAATGAAGGTTTAAATTACTGTGGTTTTTTATATGCTGGTGTGATGATTGATTATGAAAATAACCTAAAAGTCTTGGAATTTAATTGCAGGTTTGGTGATCCCGAAACACAACCAATCATGATGAGATTAAATTCTGATATAGCTAAACTCTGCCTAGAAGCTTCTACCTGCAGTCTTAAAGAACAATCATTGGAATGGAAACAAGAAGTTTCTCTTGGAGTTGTAATGGCATCAGGTGGATATCCATTTGATTATGAAACAGGTATGGAAATTTTTAATTTACCTCCCGAAACAAATCTAACAAAAGTCTTCCATGCTGGTACGTCATTTAAGGATGGCAAAACATTAACTTCTGGAGGAAGGGTATTGTGTGTTACAGCGTTAGGTGCTGACACCACCGAAGCACAAAAAGAAGCATATAAAACAGTAAAACGTATAAAATGGGATAAGTGCTTTTACAGATCTGATATAGGATATAGAGCAGTGGAAAGAGAGAAATGACTAATATTGTAGATATCTTAATAGAGGAAGTTGATAAAGGGCTTAAATATTCAACCCAAAATTATCAATTAAATAAAAGAGACTATCCAGGTAAAGGCCTAGAGGACTCAGATCTAACTGAGCTAGAAAAACACCATTCAGCGGGATTAATGCGCGTTAATCATTCTGGTGAGGTTTGTGCCCAGGCCCTCTATAGAGGTCAAGCACTAACAGCCGAATTAAATGATGTTAAGGAAAAAATGAATGAAGCTGCTTCAGAAGAGTTAGATCATCTTGCTTGGTGTAATAAAAGGCTTGAAGAACTTAATCAAAGGCCAAGCATTCTTAATCCACTCTGGTATGGAATGTCATTTACTTTGGGTGCTGTAGCGGGGTTGGCAGGTGACAAATGGAGTCTTGGTTTTGTCGAGGAAACAGAAGAGCAAGTTGTAAAACATCTAGATGGACATATGAAGAAAGTATCTTCAAAAGATAATAAGACTAAAGCAATCATGAAACAAATGCGTGAAGATGAAGAGGCTCACGGCTTGGCTGCGCAAAAAGCTGGAGCTGCTGAACTTCCTGAAGAAGTAAAAGAAATTATGTCAGCTGTTGCTAAGGTCATGACTACAACAAGCTACCAGATTTAAAATAAGTCATATAATCGAAAATTATCTGTTGCGAATTAAAACAACTTCAGTATAGTGGCGCGCGTAACATTTAGTTACATGGTTAATTAGGAATAAATAGATAATGAATCTTTACGTTGGAAATCTTCCTTGGGGTATCTCTGAAGAAGAACTTGAATCTCATTTTGCTCAACACGGTAGTGTAAAAGCAGTCAGAATAATTACTGAAGGACATTCAGGTCGATCTAAAGGTTTTGGATTTGTTGAAATGGATACAAAAGAAGCCGGTGAGGCTGCAATTGAAAACCTTGACGGCAAAGATTTTGGCGGCAGAGACTTAAAAGTCAATGAAGCCAAACCTAGAGATTAATTTTACTTATCGATTCTACTATCGCTTACCCCTTCGCTCTAAATTAGAAATTACTTAAATACCGAGCAAATTACCTTTTAATTGATGTTACATCTTAACCCTTTATTTTAGTTACATAGGAAAAAATATAATGAATTTATATGTTGGAAACTTACCATGGACCGCTTCAGAAGAAGAGCTTGAGTCACTTTTTGCTCAACACGGAGATGTTAAAACTGTGAGAATCATCACTGACCGCGATTCAGGTCGCTCAAAAGGTTTTGGTTTTGTAGAAATGACAGATTCTAATGGCGGAACATCTGCTATTGAAGCTCTTGACGGCAATGATTTTGGCGGAAGAGATCTGAGAGTTAACGAAGCTAAAGAAAGAAGCTAAACCTTCTATCTAAAACAGCTTTATAGCTGTTTATTCGCAAGCTAAGTTTAATGGTCTTCTATAAGAACAGCCGTTCCGAAGGCCATTAGCTCAGCAGCTCCCTGAGACATTACTGAAGTAGTAAATGAAACACTTACAATAGCATTTGCTCCCATTTTCTCAGCATCTTCTATCATTCTATCTATAGCCTGCTCTCTACTTTGAGCAAGGAGCTGTGTGTATTCATGTAACTCACCTCCTACAACTGCCCGCAGTCCGGCAATTATATCCTTCCCTATATGCCTTGCTCTGATCGTATTGCCTTTAACTAAACCTAAAGTTTTTATGATCTTCTTTTCAGGAATATTTGGGCTAGAAACTAATATCATGACTATTTTTTAATATCTTTATACTTGTCATGTTTATACTCTTTTATTCTTTGCACGAGAACATATAAAAAGAGTATTACGAAAATTAGACCTACAAATAATTCCATAACTAATATATTACTATAAAAAGAAAAGTTTTTTTAACTCTTGTCCTGGACTTTCTGCTCTCATAAAAGATTCTCCAACCAAAAAAGATCTGACACCAAAAGAAAGGATTTTATTAACGTCTTCCGTAGTTTTAATTCCGCTCTCTGAAACACAAAGTATATCTTCTGGAACAGCCCTTGAAAGGTAAGAAGTAATATTCAAGTCAACCTCGAAAGTTTTTAAATCCCTATTATTGATACCAATAATTTTAGGGTTAACTTCTAAAGCTCTCTGCATTTCATGCTCATCATGGACTTCCACTAATACATCCATTCCTTCTTGACTAGCCAAGTCATAATACTCTTGTAATTGTTTGTCAGACAAGGCAGCAACAATTAACAAAATACAATCTGCGCCAGATGCCCTACTTTCATATATCTGATATTCATCTACTATAAAATCTTTCCTTAAGAGAGGAATGTCCACTGCTTCCCTAATAACCTCTAGATGTTCTAGTGAACCTTTAAAAAACTCTTCATTCGTCAGCACACTCATGCATGTAGCATTATTCTTATAATAAGATTTAGCTATAAGAACTGGGTCGTAGTTGTCTCTTATTAGGCCTTGACTAGGAGATGCTTTCTTTGATTCTGCAATAACTGAAATTAACCCGGCTTTTTCTCTTTCCTTGATGCTCTTAACAAAGCCTCTTGTTTCTCCAAGATCTCCAATCTTTGATCTAAATGTTTTATAAGGCTTGGTGGTCTTATCGGCTGAAACTTTTTCTTTTGTAGACTCTAATATCTTATCTAGATAAGAACTCATGACAATGATTGACTAAAAATGACCAGCTCTTCAAGTTTTTCTAACCCCTTACCACTTTTTATACATTCTGTAGCCTGCGCAACTCCTTTTTTTAAATTATTGGCAATCCCGGAAACGTATAAAGCGGCGCCTGCATTCATAGCAATCATAGAAGATGCAGCATAGTTCTTATCTAATAAACCTTGTTTAACTAGCGATAAGCTCTCCGACGGAGAAAAAACTATAAGATCACCTAGTGGTTGTTTACTAAAACCAAAATCTTCTGGTCTTATGACATACTCTTTAATAGATCCATTAATTAGTTCAGCAACATAAGTCTCATCTGCAATACTTATTTCATCTAGATGGTCTTTAGAATGCACAACTAAAACGTGTTTACTTCCAAGCTCTCTAAGCACTTCTGCAATTGGTTTAAGCCACTTCTTATCATAGACCCCGATAACTTGATTAAGAGCTCCAGCAGGATTAGTCAAAGGTCCTAAAATATTGAATATAGTTTTTAGACCCATTTCTTTTCTAGGACCGATAGCATGTTTCATTGCACTTTGATGAGCAGGTGCAAACATAAAACCAACTCCAATCTCTTCAATACATCTAGATACATTTTTTGGACTCAGTTCTAAACACAAACCGGCTTGTTCTAATAAATCAGCACTGCCACTAGTTCTAGTTGCACTCCTATTCCCGTGTTTAGCTACTCTTGCTCCGCACGCACAAGCAATAAATGCTGACGCCGTAGAAACGTTAAAGATGCCAACTCCCGTTCCTCCTGTTCCACAAGTATCTACCAGGTGCTGGCTATCTACTCCTACTTTTTCTGAAAGTTCTCTCATTACACTTACAGCACCTATAACCTCATCTATTGATTCCCCCTTAATACTAAGCGCTACCAAGAAAGCTCCAATTTGAGCATCGGTTGATCTTCCCTCTAAAATTTGAAGCATGACAGAACTCATATCCTCTCGTTGAAGATCTTGACCTTTTATTATTTCTGAAAGCGCTTCTTTTATTTCCATTCCTAAAACATATTTAAAAAATTATCTAATAATTGTATACCTGAATCTGTCGCTATGGATTCAGGATGGAACTGCAAGCCAACTATAGGCAAAGAAGTATGTTGTATGGCCATAATAGTGTCATCTCCTGTTCTTCCGTTAATAATAAAATCAGATTTTAGAGTTTCTGGTTCAATTACTAAAGAATGGTATCGTGCTGCAATAAAATCTAAAGGTATTTTCTTAAAAATGCCACTGCCATCATGTTGTATAGTAGATAACTTCCCATGCATCAACTCCTTAGCTCTTACTATCTCTGCTCCAAAGGCCGATCCAATGCATTGATGGCCTAAACATACACCCAATATAGGCATTCTGCCTTTAAAATGACTAATTGCTTCAACAGAAACACCTGCTTCTTTAGGAGTACAGGGACCAGGGGAAATGACAAGAAACTCAGGTTTAAGTTTTTCTATTTCTTTTAACGAAGTCATGTCATTTCTAACCACTTCAACTGACTGCCCAAGCTGGGAAAAATACTGGACTAGGTTATAAGTAAAAGAATCGTAATTATCTATCATTAATAGCATAACTATCCCTCTAGTTTCTCTTGAACCATCTCAGCAGCCTTAAAAATTGCACGCCCTTTATTTAAAGATTCTTTCCATTCTAGGTCAGGGTTAGAATCAGCAACAAAACCTCCGCCAGCTTGAATATACAAAACCTCTTCTTTTATAACAGCTGTTCTTATAGCAATCGCCATATCCATGTTGCCTTGCCATGATAAATAACCAACTGCGCCTCCGTAAATACCTCTTTTAACAGGCTCAATTTCATCTATTATTTCCATCGCTCTAATTTTTGGAGCTCCCGAAACAGTTCCAGCAGGAAAAGTAGCTTTAAAAACGTCCATTGCGCTTAAGCCTTCTTTTAATTTAGCCTTAACATTAGAAACCATATGCATAACATGACTGTAGCGTTCAACCCCAAACTTTTGCGTTACTTCTACGCTGCCTGGCTCGGCAACCCTACCTATGTCATTCCTACCTAAATCAATTAACATAAGATGTTCTGCAATCTCCTTAGGGTCGTTTATCATGTCTTCTTCCATTGCTAAATCATCATCATTATCTCGACCTCTTCTTCTCGTACCTGCAATTGGTCTTACGGTAACTTCGTCATCCTCTAAACGAGCAAGGATTTCTGGAGATGAGCCGACAATATGAAACTCTCCTAAATGTAAATAATACAAATAAGGAGAAGGATTTAAATGTCTTATGGCCCGATAGAGAGCTACTGGATCTGCAGTAAATGGAATTGACATTCTTTGAGAACATACAACCTGCATTACATCCCCTGAGTATATGTATTCTTTTACCTTATTAACTGCTGATTTGAATTCATTCTCTCCAAAACCAGAAACAAAGTCTGACTCATCTACAGATTCTTTAGGTTGAATTAATGCTTGATCTGGAAGAGGATTCTGTAATTGTTTTTCCAAGTTATCTAGCCGATTTTCTGCTTTCTTTTTTTCTTCCTCGGAATCTGAATTTACCAAGATAATTAGATAAAGTTTGTTTTTTAAGTTATCAAAAACAGCAACTTCTTCAGAAACCATAAACAAAGCGTCGGGAGTTCCTAAATTATCTGTAGGTTGTGATTCTTTTAACCTTGGCTCTATATATCTCACACAATCATAGCCAAAGTACCCAACCAAACCGCCGTTGAACTTAGGCAATCCTTCTTGTTCAACAATTTGAACTTCTTTTTGACAAGCTTCGATATATTCTAGTGGATTCTTAATTTCCTTAGATTCTATTATTTTTCCATTATCTGTAACTTCTAATCGGTTTCCTGTAATTCTAATTATCTTATTGGCAGGCAATCCAATTAATGAATATCTGGCCCATTTATCTCCACCTTCAACAGATTCAAATAGATATGAAAATGGGGCATTGGCTAATTTCTGATAGACGCTGAGAGGAGTCTCCATATCAGCTAGGATCTCTCTAAAAATTGGAACTTTATTTTGGATAACCACTGAAATTAGCTTCCTACAATCAAAGCTTCTCTCATTTTAAAAAGTATATCTTGATAATTATCTTCATTAAAAATTGCCGATCCAGAAACAAAAGTATCCGCACCTAATGAAGCTACTTCACCTATATTATCCAGTTTTATACCCCCATCAACTTCCAGCCTTATGTCTAAACCTTTCTGGTCTATAATTGACCTCAATTGAATAATCTTATCAAGAACTGATCTTATAAACTCTTGCCCCCCAAAACCAGGATTAACAGACATCAAGAGCACCATATCAAGCTTATCCCAATAATTATCAAGGACACTAAGCGAAGTAGCTGGGTTTAAAGCAAGACCTGTTTTGCAATTATTCGCTTTAATAAGTTGAAGAGATTTATCTACATGCTCTGAAGCTTCTGGATGAAAAGTAATATAAGTTGCTCCTGCCTTGGCAAAAGTCTCGATAAGAGAATCAACGGGCCTCACCATAAGATGAACATCTATGGGCGCCCTTATTCCATGTTTTCTTAAAGCTTCACATACCATAGGACCTATTGTTAAATTAGGAACATAATGGTTATCCATCACATCAAAGTGGATCCAGTCTGCACCTGCATCTAAAACATTATCAACCTCTTCTCCCAGCCGCGAAAAATCTGCAGATAAAATTGATGGTGCTATTATATATTCTTGTTTTGTCATTTGATTAAGGGGAAATGACGCAAGTTTACCCTTCGTGTAATAAAGCGTCTAATCTTTCTAGGTCTTCAGGTGTATTTACATTGAGGATAGTTCCTTCATAAAGCTCACCCGTTACAAGTTCTTTAGAGCATGCTGGTTTTAAAACAGATTCCCACAACTCATACTGTCTTTGATTTATATTTTTAAAAATATAAGGATTCATAATGGCTATGCCAGAAAAAGTTAGTCTCATGGCTCCAAAAGAATCTCTTACAAAACCTTTCTGAAGAGAAAGGTCTCCTTCTGGATGGGAAGCAGGATTATTCTTAAGAATTAAATGTGCTAATAAAGACTCGTCTAATGCCATATTAGTCATATTAAAGTCAGTCCACACGTCTGCGCTAATCATCAAAAAAGGGTCTTTACCCAATAAATCTAAAGCATTACCAATTCCTCCTCCCGTTCCTAATAACTCTTCTTCTTCAGAGTAAAGAATGTTTACACCGTAATCAGAACCTGTGCCTAAGAATTCTTTAATTTGCTCCCCTTTGTAAAATAAATTAATAACTATCTCCGTTATACCGCTGTTTCTTAACTTCTCAATATTCCAAAGTATCAAGGGTTTGCCTTTTATTTCTATAAGGGGTTTTGGTAAATCTAAGTTAAGAGGCCTTAATCTAGCCCCCATACCTGCTGCAAGAATAAGAGCTTTCATGGGTTACTTTTCATCTTCAATTCTAAAGCTGGCAAGATTCTATTTTGTAAAAGATTTGCTAGTTTTTTTAGATCTTCATACCTTGATGACGCTTCTATTGCGTACAACAATGTTTGTTTAAGATCAATAAGCCTGTAAGGTTTGCCGTCTCTCAAGTGGAGCCTTGATAAAGTCCCTAATATTCTTAACTGTCTTTGGAGTCCCGCTAAATCAAACCACCTCTTTACTGTTGCTTCATCAACACTAGGTAATATTCCTGCCTTGTTTGCTTTTAAAATATAATAATTTAAAAGCTCTTCTAGTTCTTTAGAATCCCAAACATGGTCTAAATCTTTAAATAATGAAACAGGGTCTAAGAAAATAGGCCCAATTATTGCATCTTGAAAATCTAATATTCCAGCACATC
>DQKS01000059.1 GCA_015660645.1 Gammaproteobacteria bacterium | reverse complement strand
TGTTGAGATCTGATAGAGACAGACCAGTAATCTCAGCACCAATTGCAGTGCTAAGCTTCTTTACTTTCCATGAATCTTTAGAACTCATTAAATCTAGTAACTAAGACTCTACGTGGTAGAGCTTGTTGTAAATTACCCATTCATCATCAACCTTTAGGAAGGAAAGAGTATCTAAGAAGTTCAAGCCAATATAGGCGTCTCGGACTCTAACCGAAGCAGTTGCCCCAGATATATCACAAGATACTATTTCCAAGAGTATTTCATCTCCTTTGTCTTTGGGTGAAGGTTGTTGGGATTCTACAAAAGCAGCAAAATCTTCAACTGACATCTCAGAAAGTTTACCCTGAAGGTATCCAGTTATTTTAGCGTTGGCATGAAATACTTTTCTAACTTTTTCAGGACTTGATTCATACATGCTATCAAAATAAAGCTGTACTCCCGATTCTATTTTTTGTTTGTCATTCATATTTTACTCCTGAGTCTATCTTACTATAGAGAATTAACATTGAATATTAGGCTTTCTATTTACCTTTTATTTCATCAAGATAATTTTCTAATAAATTTCGTAGGATTTCTAAGTTGTCTTTACCGATTTTTCTTGGATAATTCTCCTTCACCTAAATGGTCTGTAAAAGAAAAAGTTAGAAGAATGTGATGCTTAAATAGAAATCGTTGGATTAAATCTTAACTTTTCTGGAATTTTTTCAGCACCCGGGATGCCTCTTGCTATCATGAAAGGTTTTAATGCTTCAATAGCTTTTGGCTCATCGAAATGGCAAATACGCGGGTACATGTGATGCATCACGTGAATTTGCATAGAATGATTAATAAATCTTGGAAGGCCATTTGTCCAAAATCTTGTGTCTTTGTATCTTCCGATAGGCAAGTCTTTATGAGGTTCATAAGAAAAAATAATACCAAGATAGGATACGGCTAGTTTTCTAGGCACCCACCATAAAAGAAGGGTTTCAAGAGGATAAATAACCGCAACAGTCATTTGCGCAAAGAAAAATAGAAAACCTACAAGACCTCCTTTTTCTAGAGCTTCTGCAAATTTAGAGTCTTCTTTACTAAGCTTCTCTACAACTTCAATAAGCCCTCCTTCACCAGTTTGGTTTTGAATTTGTATTGCTGATTGAAGCCAGTTATCAACATGTGAATGGCGGTAATCAGGGTCTTTTCTCGGATCATTGGTATGGGCATGATGTTTCATGTGGGTAGCTTTGAGAATATGGTGAGACTGAGCTAATGGAATAAGAGATATTTGGCTAATAAAAGTATTAAGCCAATCTAGATTTTGATGCTTGCCTGATAAGTGACCATGCTGTCCAGCGTGAGATGGGAGATAAGCACATGCCGTTGAAACTGTGGCAATAATGAACCCGCCCCAGAGAGGGATTAAATTATTGACTACCAGACCCCAAGTCGCCACCCAGACTATAACTTGCCCGAGACCAATGACTATCATTTCCCACTCAATTCTACCCATAAAAGTACGAGCTATTTTCCTTTCTTCTTCAATAGAAAGATTTGCTTGAGAATCTCCGGCTAATTGATCCATGACCACCCCTTAAACTTACCCATTAGACCTAACAACAATCCGAGAAGGTAAGGCAAAACTATTAAAACTAAATTATTAGCACCACCCAAGAAGAAGAACAGCGCAGCATTAAATATACTCCCCCAAAAAACAACACCAAACCAAACCAAACCCCAATTCGTTATATGTTCAAAAAATAGCTCTAATAATTTTGTAAACATAATTTCATTTTAAACTTAATAAACTCAAAAAGTAAATCACTAAAACCTAACAACACCCGCAAGAAGAGGAAAGAGCACATAGGCGGCGTTGAACTTCTGTCCCACCACTCATGTGGATCTCCGTCTTCTGACCAATCATCAGATGTAGTGGCTTTTTGGTAAAGAAAGTTTAACCAGCCGATGGCTCTTTCATTAAGTTCAGGATAATCTTTTTGAGTTTGTTTCATTTATTTAACCTAAGAATTGATGTTCACTCGCCAAACCAACAATCATATTTATCATCATATTATTTAATTTTAATAATTTTGGCATATCTATAGCATCTGGCCATCTATCATCTGGATGATGAAATAGAGGATTGCCTCCCAATAAAGAAATATATTGACCTCCGCCATCATAAATATTTCTAGCCTCACCCAAAGGTCTATTTCCAACTGGCATTGAAATAACCTCTTCCATCTTCTCTTTGGAAAGAGCCTCTAACCCTCCTTTCATGAATTCCTTAGAAGAAGCCTGCCAAAGAACAGATCCATCTTTAGAGGCAAAGTTTGCTCCTAGGTGAACCCATGCATGCGCTCCTGAAATTAATTCAGGATTCTTTTCTAAATAATGATCCAAACCAATATGACTTAATTCATGGCCAGTATTAGCAGTAAATATTACTGTTCTTTCTGGCTGATAGTTGGAGAAATAACGAATTGCATTTAACCAAATACAGATACCGCCCCCTCTCTCAGACGTACAAGTCCACCAGCCGCTTCGAGGTGTCATTACAACCAAAGGTTTTAAAGATCTATTTTTCCCTAATATCTTTGTCTGTATATTTAATGCCGAGGTTCTCTTTTCTTTTAACTCAGAGAACATCGTTAAATACCTTCCTTCCTGTTGGGCTTTGAGAAGCCAGTCTTCTTCCTTTGTTGCAACTTGTAATACAGGAGGGCCATAAGGTTCACGATAAGATTCCGCATTTAGTACAGCTAAACCAGGAACACTTGGAGCTACATTTGCAATCGCTATAATTCCTAAGTGTTTATTCTGGCGCCTAGCTTTATTTAATAGATTAGTGCTCTCGTAGCGATCATTAGACCCATAATTTGTTATTGCAAGGGGCATAGTATCTGACAAGGTTCCTGCCTTTCCCCTTATGCCTTCATGTCCTGTCGACCCACCATCAAACATAGGTAAACCCCTAGCTTTATTAACGCCATCCGTAACATTAGATCTTCCAGGTACGCGTTGAGTAAATTGAAAACTGTCTAATTCTGGTTTAGCTTTAGTCTTAAGAATTTCTTCTGCCAACCAATTCGCTGTTTGCTCATCACCATCCGTTCCAGTCCTGTGAAGCGGAATCGAGTCCCATTTAATTAGATCAGATTCAATATTTTTTTTGTAATCTTGGGGCATATATATAGACTTTATTTGTTTAGAGCTAACCTTAAAACTAAGAGCTAAAAGAGCAAAAGAAGTTATCTTAAGAAAACTTCTTCTAGTAAGCATTATTTTTTATCTTTGTTGACTGGTTCATTAGATTGACTAATTAGATATCCAGGCCTCAGTCTTAAATTATCAGGAAAAGTTGTCGATCTAAGTGTTTTCTCCCCTTCCCAATAAATATCCTGGAAGGGCATCTTTGGAAACCCTTCTGCTCCATGTTCGGCTGACTCAACTCCTTGAGGTTTTTTCAAAACGCAAGAATCTTCAATGGCTTTATCTGAAGGCATTTTTATTACCTCATCGGTGTGTCCTTTTCCTAGTCTTGACGGCTCTGGCAAACCTAGGCGTATATATTGCTCAGAAGGACACTCATTCCTTGCCATTTCTCTTATCATTAATCTAATCATACTTATTTCAATCTCTTGATCATCCAAAGGATTTGTTTGGCCCGGATCAGCCTGTACATCGAATAGTAAAGTGGCCGTCCTGCCGTTCCCCAAAGGGTTGTCTTTAGAATAAAAAATAGGAGGAGTTCTAGTAGGTATTTGCATGACTTTACAGCCTTTCATAAAACCAAAACCTTCTACCCTTTCCCATTCTTGAAGTTCTCGAGGAGAAAACCGTTTCTTCATGTGTGTTGGCATCAGAGTATAGTCATAAAGTGGCTTATTATCTTCTGTGGTATTTGCTCTCATATACACGTATTGGCCGTCCGTAACATTGACCTGTCCACCCATTACGCCATAAAGAGAAGCTTGACGAATTTCTTCATCCCCAGCTACATATTCAAATATCGGCTTACCTTGCATATCTTCAGTTAACAAAACATCAAAAAAATCTAAGATAGTGGGTGCTAAATCAATAGTTTGAACTAAAGCATTACTTTTCTTATTAACATTACCGGGGTTACGAGGATCGTAAGCCCAAAAAGGAATATGAGCTATTTCTTGGAAGAACGGAGTAACTACTTTTGCCCACCAATCATGCTCTCCCATTAATAATCCATGATCAGTATTCACGATTAACATCGTATCTTCCCATAAATTATGTTCGTCAAAAACATCTAAAACCCTTCCAAGCTGTTGATCACAAAAAGTTATTAGAGAAGCATACATATACCTTATATGCTCAACAGTCTGCTCATCCTCCCTTACTTCTCTGTAAGGAGGCCAATCGAAAGGAGGGCCATCATATTCATGAGGATATAATTCTTGAAATTCTTGCTGAGTAAAAAAAGGTTCATGCGGATCGAAGGTTTCTATTTGGAGAAACCAATTATCGGCGTCTTTATTTCTATGGATAAATTCAAGTCCCAAATCAAAAGTTTTATATTGGGGTTGGAGCTCTGCTTTACCCATATGCTCACGATTTATATTGTCTTGTTTCTGATTATTTAATCTTTGTAGTTCAGACCATCTATCGGAGCCATAATTTGGATCTCTAAGTTTTTCTACATCTCCTTTCCATTTATCACCTTCTTGACCTCTAACTAAATCAAAAGTTGAATACCTTTGGTGGTAGGTTGCCCCACCGTCCTCCCAATAATGAAGGTGATCAGTTACCTTGTGAGAATGAACCCCATTCAAATGAAGAATTGATGGCATGGAATCGTCAAATGGCTCCAAAGGACCCCATGAACGGTGCAAGAAGTTATATCTTCCAGTATGCATTTCTCTTCTGGCGGGCATGCAAGGCATAGATCCTACATAAAAGTTTTGGAATTGAATGGATTGTTTAGCAAGCCTTTCAAAATTAGGTGCCTTAACCCACTCATTGCCGTAAGTTGGCAAGAAATGTCTGCACAAGGTATCGTACATAACAACCACACATCTTTTTTTCTTACTCATAGCTCTTTTTTTAATCTAACCCACTAACAATAACAATATTTGACTTACTAGAGGTAAATCTATGCTTTACAAGAGACTGATACTCTTCAGATTCATACCAATCTAATGCGTCTTCTTTTGACGGGAATTCAACAAGCACTGTTCTTGTGTAAGACCACTCTCCCTCCAATAATTGAGCATCCTCATCTACACTTAACATTCTGCCTTTATATGCAAGAAAGATGTCCATAAAGCCTGCTTCATACTTTGAATAGGTTTCTCTATCTGCTATTTCTATTTGAGCTATAAGATAGTGCATTCTTTACATCAAGACCTATATTACTTCTAATAACTCAATATCAAATATTAATACTGCATTGGGAGGTATGCTAGGTCGGCCCTCCAATCCATACGCCAAGCTTGGATGGATAAAAACACGCCATTTATCACCAGTTTTCATTAAAGAAATAACTTTCTGGCAACCAACAATTAACTTAGATAGTTCAATTGTGAGAGGTTCATTTAAATCTACAGAACTCCAAAAAACATCTCCATTTATCAAGGTGCCATGAAAATGGGCTGTTATAGAATTCTCCAAGGAAGGAGTCATGCTATTAGCGTTGCCTGTTTCAATGATTGAATATTGAAGGCCTTGTTCTATTCTATTAACCCCCTCTTCATTGGCATTCTTGGCAAGAAAAGCTTCGCCTTCTTCTAGATTAATTAATGGAATCGGATCTTCACTGCAAGACGCTATTAGCATGAGCGTCAGCATAAACAAGGATAATCTTTTCATAATCTGTTTTCCCTAATAATTAATAATATTTACTTCTTATGTTCTCTTGTTTCATCATGATGCTTCTTTAGATAGGACATAAAGGGAGTTCCTCCTGTACCAGTAATGGTGGATCCTCCTCTTCCAAAAGAATTCTTTTGTTGAGATTGCTTGTGTATGTACATTCCAGCGTATTTTAGATGAAGCGATCGAAAATTCGCCAATTGGTCTAAACAATCGTTGTAAGAACTTTTTAATGCACTAGATTGGTTAACTAATTCTATGATTTGTGATGAAGACTCTAGTTTCTCTATATATTTTTTGTGTTCAGGTGGCATGTAGTCTCTCATTTCATTTAAATAATGTCTCAAAGTGTCCTTTGAATGATGAACGCCTAAAGCCCCATCTAAACTTGGCACGATACTGCTTTGTGCACCAGTTTCTCCTCTAAAGAATTGAGCTTTACCTCCAAATTGATTCTCATAAACTAATCCGTTCTTTAGATCAGGATTATCTTTAGAACCAAAAATAAAAGGCCTAACTCTGTGGTAATAAACGTAAGGATCGCACCTTTCTGTCATTCTTGAAAAAATCTGGTTTACTTCTATAAGAGACCTTTGTATTGAGTTTAGAGCATCATTAATTTCTATTTCGCTCGAATCTGAATTGCATTTAGACAACACTTCAGCGGCTTGAATTGCTTCAGAGGCAGCATGTTCTATGCAAACATGCACGGTCACAAACCAATCCTCATCTAAACCGCCAAGAAAATTAGTAATGAGCCCTACATTTTCTAAAGATACTGGTTCTTCTGCTATTAAAAACCAATTATCGAGACAATAACTAGCATAACTTAACACCGGAGGCCTCCCTAAAAACTTCGCAACTTGCACCCACGGTTCAGCTACAACTTCTGGAAGAATCTCTTTTGGTTTACTTCCGCCCCAAATAAAAGCATGTGCAATAAAACTCAGCTGTACCATGGCAAGTCTTAAGTCTCTATCTAGTTTTTTTTCAAGTAACTCTTCTACTGAAAGCTCGTCTTTTTTTAGTAATCCTATAGTTCTCGGAACTCTCGCAGTAAGGAGTAGCTTTGGTAAGTTTGAAGCTATTTCATGCAACTTAGTCAATGAGCTAGAAGAATGGGATGAGTATTCTTTCAGGGGGAATTGCTTTGGTAAAAATCCTTTCATTCAAAACTCCTTTTTTAGGTATGCTTTCCTTTGTTCCATCCATGTTTAGCCAAATATTTTTCTGCTGATTCTACGGCTCCGTCTTCGATGCTGGTACCCATACTGTCGTTCCACCGATTTAAGTACCCGAATAAAGATATCACCCCTAACATTTCAACTATCTCTCCGTCACTCCAATTATCATGTAGCCTTTGTTGGAGTCTTTCATCTACTGCATTGGGTATTTGTGACGCTGCCAAAGCAAAGTCTAGTGCCGCCCTTTCTGACTCATTAAATGCAGGATGAGTTCTGTATTCCCAAATATTATCAAGTTGTTCTTGATTTGCATCATATCTTTCTGCAGCTCTAATTGAATGGGCCTGACAATACCTACACCCGGTTGCATTGCTACTAACCCAAGCTATCAATCTCTTTAATGCAGAGCTGACGCTTCCATTGTTTGTCATAACTGCCTTGTTCAAATTTATAAAAGCACTAGCTATATCTGGCCTTATCTGCATTGTTAATACGGAGTTTGGACAAAACCCTAGAGTTTCATTAAAGAACTCTGCTAACTTCTTAACTTCTGAATTATTTTCTGGAGAGAGGGGTTTTACTAAAGGCATTTTTTTATTAATAGTTTGGTTTTAGTATATCTCAATCTCAAACTAGTAAAAACATAGGACTAAGTAACCTGAATTCAGGAGTTAAACGTTAAGTTTTATCTTAACTTCTGAGTAGCAAAGAAATGAGAATCAGGTTTAATTTTTGATTCGTCTTACGTCTCGTTAATTCCTTTTCTCTCTTTTAGCAGCTCTTTTTTCCTTAAGAGTTTTACCTTTTTTCTTCGTGTTCTTTTGCTTGTCTAAACCTTTGGCCATAATGAGCTCCTTAATAACTTTAAAATAAGTATAAAAGAAATAAAGAAAAAGACGAATAAATGGTGGTCTGGGAGGACTAGAACTTCTGATCTCACCCCTATCAGAGGTATTTAATTAATATCAAAAGCCTATAAATTTAGCCACTTCTGAAACAGGCCTTCTATTAGAGACTACTTTGTTTGCAGGAAAACTATCATCAGGATAACCCATTGCTACACAAATCATTATTACCTCATCATCAGGTATATTTGCATACTGCCTTACAACGGGAGATTGCATGATTCCCTGGCTATTAATAACTGCTCCCAAACCTTTAGACCATCCAGCATTTACCAATCCATTTACCACTGCGCCACAGTCAAATTTAGAGATATCATCGTCTTTTAAAATGCTGTCAAAAGTTACTATGACTGCAACAGGGGCATCGAATTGTCTAAAGCCTCTAAGCACCCAGTCTTGTCTTCCTTGTTTGTCGTCTTTCTCTATACCCATCTCTTTAAAAAGTTGAATGGCTACTTCTATTTGTCTTTCTCTATGTACTCCTACGTAGCCCAAAGGAGAACGTATTTCTCTAGAGGGAGCTACTCCTGAAATATTCTTTTCTGTATTTTCTCTTCTTATATTGTCAAGAGCTTCACCCGTAATAACATGAAAATGCCATGGCTGTGTATTCATTGAAGAAGGAGACCTTATGGCAAGCTCTAGTACCTCTTCTAACACTTCTCTTGATACAGGCTTGGGTTTAAAACCTCTTGTACTTCTTCTGCCTTTTATTACTTCATCAAATTCCATTTAAAGCTGGTGATAACATCTCAACAAGAATTGTTGACCAATTAAATTTGTTCTTCTAATGTATAATGTAACCTATACCTATAGGCCTGTGAAGACTTTAACATCCTTAATCTGAGCAAAAATTGAGCACATCTACAAGTAAACCTAAGAAATCTAATCGGATCGGAAAGATCATACTATTGGGAATAACGGTTGTTTGTTTCTATTATATTTACTATCGATTGAATGGAGCAGCTCTAAGAGAGGATCAGTCTTTAATCGAATACATGCTAGTTGTTTTTTCAGCAGTTAATTGGATTCCGTGGATTCTAATGATGACGGCTTATTGTCTGTTGTATTTTTTCATAGACACTCTAATAATAACCAGAGCACTGAATTGGTTCATCAAAGACATCAAGTACACAGACATCATGCCTATTCGTGCCAGTGCTTACATCATCTCAATGTTTAATGAACAAATTGGAAAAGGGGCTATGGCTTATTACCTCAATAAACGAGATCAGGTGCCTGGATGGGAAGTGGCCTCACTAATGCTATTTATAATGTTTTGTGAAATATTCTATTTATTAGTTTGGGCTACCATAGGCTTTACTGTAGGAGGCCAAGATTTACCAGAAGTTTTTGGACTTGTACAATATATTGCTATGGGCGGTGCTATTTTCTTTGTTTTGTGGGTATTTTTCTTTCGAGGACCTTTGTTTCAAGATAACAAAATTAGAAACTTAGAAATTTTCCATGCTTTTAGGCTGGCAAAACTTAAACATTACGGTGCTTTTTTCTTATTGAGATCACCCTTGTTAATAGCAGCCATATTTGTTTATTCGACGGCACTAGGTTTCTTTGGTGTTGAAGTATCTTCTATGACCTTACTTCCACTTCTTCCAGTAATATTTTTTGCTGCCACAGTGCCTACCCCTATGCGTGCTGCAGCTATAACTTCTTGGATAATCCTTTTCCCTGAAAATGAAGGGCAAATGGCTGCTTTTGGATTCCTACAACACAACTTCTTCATTCTATTTAATGCGGTAATCGGCTTGATGTTCTTACCTAGAGCAAATAAAGATTTATTTGGTAACAAATAAAATTAAGTGAAGACCTTTCTTACCCTAGCTAATTCTTTAAGCATATTTAGATTGGTCGTTGCGCCAGTCTTAGCTTGGATGATTCTTTCAAACAGATGGTTAACTGCTAGCTTTTTGTTAATACTAGCCATCCTCAGCGATATATTTGATGGACGCATAGCAAGAAGGAAAAACCAAGATAGTGCTTTTGGGGGTCTATTGGATCATTCTTGTGATGCTTTTTTGGTAGCTGTTTTATTATTTGTTTTAAGCAAAACTCATGGCATCCCACTATTTCTTCCGCTGCTAGTACTTGGTTCCTTTCTTCAGTATGTCTTAGACTCCAAAGCACTATCTGGGCATAAATTAAGAACAAGTTTTTTAGGTCGCTCTAACGGAATTGCTTACTATGTCTTAGCTAGTATTTGCATCTTCACAGAAGCACTAGGAATTAATTTTTCTGGTAACTTATTTATTGTTTTTGCCTGGGTTTTGATTTCATCAACCGCAGTCTCAATGTCTGAAAGATTGTGGACCTTACTAAACAAATAAAAACATGAAAGAGAGAGTACTAATAACAGGTGCTAATGGAAATTTAGGTAAAAAATTCTTGTTGTCTATAAGTAATCTAGAAATTTGTGCTTTAGTGAGATCTGAGAAAGCTGAAAATGATTTGAAGATTTTCGTTAAAGCAAACCGTGTAGAAAATGTAGAAATAGTTAAGTGCGATTATCTAGACTTACAAACAATCAAAAAGCTAGTCAGTTCTTGCAGCTATGTACTCCACTTGGTAGGGGTTATTAAAGAAAATAAAAATAATAATTTTGATCTAGTGCATAAAAACACTACGAAAGTTTTAGTTGAAGCTATCAAAGGAAGTAAAGTAAAGAAAATCTGTTACATCAGCATAGTAGGTGCTAATAAGGAATCTAGAAATAAATGTTTTTCTTCTAGAGGAACTGCTGAAAGACTTTTTCTAAATTCTGACATTCCATGTTTAATACTTCAGGCACCAATGATTCTAGGAGAAGGCGATTATGCTAGCACTGCCTTGAAAAAGAGTGCTCTTTCCAAGTTTAATTTTACTTTTAGAAAATCTAGTTTGGAGCAACCTATTTATGCAGGAGATATTATTGAAGCTGTTAAAATAGATATAAATAAATGTTTAAACGAAGAATCTTCTCCGAGCGGCATTACCATTCTTACAGGTCCTACCTCATTAACAAGAGAGCAGTTAGTCGAGAAAGCAGCTAAATTATTAAAAGTAAAAGTAAAAGTTATTTCTTTGCCTCTTTTTCTTGGTTATACACTAGCAAGAATTTTTGAAATGTTATCTTCAAACCCTCCAATAAGCGGGGCTATGTTGGGAGTGCTAGATCATGATGATGACATTGACCCATCATCTGCATGCAGAGAACTTGAAATTGAATTGACTGCTCTAGATAAAATGCTAGAAAGGACTATCAGGCCTTAAAAGGAAGAAAAATAAAATTTAATCGCTTCTTGGTTCCAGCTCAAAAATCCACAAATCTCCAGAATCGATGTTTTCTTGAGAAACAGGAAATCCTCCAGAGTATTTGCGACTGAGTTCAGCCAACACGGCACTTAAGATCTCGTCCTCTTCCTTCCTGACCATGTTTCTTTTATAAAGTTTCCCATCTACTCTCAAAAGTACTCTACCGTCCTCCTCTGCTTCTATTGGCCAATGTTTCCAAATTTTACCTAAAGTGCTATTCATATATCCTGAAGGTATAAAAATTCTTCCTCCAGTTTCCATAACAAAAGTAGTACGTGATCGTGGAGGATTCACTAACTGAAATTGAACAGTTGGATAATCTTTTAAGAAACTCCAATCTGGCTCTTCTCCTGGTTGCAACTCCCCTGTTTTAAAAGGTCCTGCTGTAATCATTTCTAAAGGAGGCCCATTACCTATTGGACCATCACTGAATCTAGCAACAACAAATATAGAAATCACAACTAAAATGATTAGAGCAACAAAACCTCCAACTGCTTTAGCTAAAAAGAGAAAAAAACGTTTCATGTGTCTAATACTGGCATAAAAAATTGTCTAATAAAAGCGGGCTTAAAACTAATTCTATTCTTTTAGGTCCAAACGAAGAAAATATCTAGGAGGAAATCCTGTGAGTAATCTAAAGGTCAATGGGTGAGCATGCTCTTTTATAAGTTTATCATGCTCCTCGCCTTCAACTGGAATGGCTAAATATAGATTTTTTTCTCCTTTATACAATACTTCTACATTAGGATTAGACTTAGCTTGCCTATACCAATCGCGAGGCCAGTGATTTGCTGAAACATAAAGCTTTCCATCGTTGTTTACAGCAGAAAGCACCCTGTCTTTTGGTTGATTGTTATCTATAGTAGTTATAACCAGAGTATTTGTATTTGTCGGTTGAGAATAGCCTAGCCAAGACTCAAACAAGACAACTGAGCCAATGTAAATAAGTACTAAGCTCACTAAAGTTATTCTTAAAATCTTCATATAAAATTTACCTGCTAACTTTATCTTGGTTTTGCTTCATTTCAAAATAAAGGTTTCTATATTTTCTCCAGTCTAACTGGAATGCCTTCACAGTTCTCTTTACTTATTGCGCCAAAAGCAAGGATATCTAACATCTTATCTGAGAACCCATACTTTTCTCTTCTCAAATTATGATAAAGATCGTGTGAATCCCTATCAGCAAAAGCTAGGTATTTTTTTTCTTCTCCTTCTCTGATAATCAAAAGCTCTGAATCATTAGTTAATTGTTTTATCCAGTAAGACTCACTATCGCCATGTTCAATCCATGATTTATTGTCTGCATCTACTATCCAGACTCTAATATTCTTATTACTTCCGTCAACTTCTGGTCTAACTAGTGTCACTACCTCACCACCTAATTCAGACAAACCAAACGTCAACACCCCATAAACAATCACAACACTTATTAAGACAACAATTACCTTTAAAAAAAATTTCATAACATTTCCTACGGATTTTAATTAGCCTGTGAACTTATCTTTAGATCGCCATAAAGCAATCATCGGAATACAAAAGATTAAAGCGGAAATAAAAGCTGCAATTAAATTGTTATCCTTCAATATATTCCAAACAAACATTGCTATAACAATTTGAGCTGCATAAACACTTGCCCATGGCCACATCCAAGTTTTCATTCGCCAAAAACCATAAGCTCCTAAACCGTAAATTAACCAATGTAAAGGTTCTGTGGCTTTAGCCCACCAACCTGTCAGAGTAAAACCGAACCAAACCTCTTCATTGCCTGCTACCGGTTTTAAAAATAAATCAAAAGGTAGGTAGATAAAAGTCATATACAAACAAAAATAAAATAACAATGACATCCACCAAGACCTTCTCTGCCAATCTAACCTTATTGAATTAAAGAATTTCATGTTTTAATTATAAACTTTTGAATGAAATTTGGGAGTAAAAAAAATAATACAACCTGGTGGGTCTGGGAGGACTTGAACCTCCGACCTCATATTTATCGATGGGGCTTACACACATGCTATAATGAGATTGTACTGGGTTGCCAAAGCTCAAACTGGAGCTTAAAAACCCTTAAAGTATTTCATATTACTTACCAGGAGACTTCGCTTGCCACTATCTATTAGAGACCTGATGCCGTCGGAACTAGAGTTCCAAATGTTCGTACTTGATGAGCTAGCTGATGAGCTAAGTAATAAGGGAGGGGATGTGATTAAGCTTACGATTGGCGTAGCGGAACTGCCAATTCCTCCAAATGTCCTCGAACGCATGATTGATAAGCTGCGAGACCCGGATTTTGTTCGACGGGTTTATCCCGAAGGTCTCCCTGAATTGCGTGAAGCTATCGCCGAATTTTACAATAGGCGTTACATGGCGAATGTCTCATTCGCGAATGTCATCGTCAACACGGGCAGTTCCCCAATCTTTCGGAACATTTTTCAGCTTCTGGCGGGCCCTGAATTTGAGATCATGATCCCACGCCCCTATTACGCCCTGTATCTGTACTGCGCGAAACTGGCTGGAGCCAAAGTAAAGTTTTACGACATAGATGTTCACTCGAAGCGGGTTGACATGGATTCGTTCCGTCGAAATTTTTCTCCGGAGCGCACCTCGCTAGTTGTAGTTAACTCACCAGGTAATCCGGTCGGAAACGTTGTGACTCCGGATGAATTGCGTCAGATGTACGAAATCGTCGACCACAATGCCTACGTATTGAACGATGAAATATATAACAACACCATGTTCTACGATCAATTTCAAACCCCCTTGGAAGGACTCCCACAACATAAGGAAATCACGATCGTAACCAACAGCTTTTCAAAGGGTTATCGGATGTACACTAAGCGGGTTGGATTTGCTATTTTGCCCGAAGAGCTTCAACGGAACTTACGGGTCATGCAGCAACATACGCTTTTGTGTACCGACCCCTGCTACCAGGATGGCATGATTTCTGCGTTGGAAGACGAAGAAAGCCCTGAAGAACTCAATCGTTTGTTTCGATCGCGGGCTGAGTACACGACCCAGTGTCTTAAGGGTACGGGGTGTGAGCCAGTTGCTGCTGAAGGCGGGTTCTATGCTATGCTCCGTTGCAAGGATTGGATCGACGCGAACGGGTTTGCCTCGTCCAAGGAATTAGCTCGGGATATTCTCGAAAAAGTTCACGTTGCAGTAGTGCCGGGGACTGATTTTGGGGTGCCCAATGACCTGCGTCTCGCGTTCTGCAACGACCGTTACAATGAGGGTATTGATCGACTACGTGAGTATTTCACGACGGAGACAATTAGCCAGAACACGAAGTTGCATAACTCGGTTACGGAGAGTGCCAAAGCATGACACCTGCAGAGGTAGTGAACCGGTCCCCCGGTGATGATACCCCAGGGGCCGGGAATAGGACAAAGGCGGTACCTCGAGCAGTTGTCCTTGCGGCCGGTCGCGGAAGTCGTCTGCATTCACTCACTGGGGATGCCCCAAAATGTCTGACCGAGGTCGGTGGCCAACCGATACTTGTAAGGACATTGAAGGCGCTTGCCAGTCAAGGTATTACTGAGGTGGTGTTAGTCATTGGCTATATGGGCTCTATGGTTCGTGATCGTATCGGTCCGCATTTTGACGGAATCAACATTGTCTATGTTGAGGCACCAGATTACGCGACGACCAACAACATTCGCTCTTTGTGGGATGCACGCGCTTATCTGGATCAGGATATTCTTTTACTGGAAGCCGACGTTGTGTTTGATGCTGCAGTCGTGGGTATGTTGCTCGCGCAAAGCGGTAGCAGCATCGCTGTTGCCCCCTACGAGCCTTCTTTGTCGGGAACTGTTGTACGACGGAACGACGCGGGGCAAGTTATGTCATTTGTTCTTGGTGCTGAACAGGGTCCGCAGTTCGACGCGAAAGACACGTTCAAGACGGTCAACATCTATGTACTGCGGGAACAACTATTGCGTGAACAGGTTCTACCTCGACTGTCCACCGTGATCGCGGCGGGCGGTGTGAACGAGTACTATGAAACCATTTTTCGTGACTGTGTTGCCGACCCAAATTCTAAAGTTGACATATCCGCAGTCGACGTCTCGGCAAATCGCTGGTCTGAGATAGACGATGACCGGGACCTTGATGCTGCCGAGTTTCAATTTCTTGATCGTGACGCTCAATTTGAGCGTGTTCAGAAATTGCATGGTGCCTACTGGCGCTATGGCTTTGTCGATCATGAGTACTTGTACAACATGCATTTCCCGCCTGACCAAATGCTCGATGTCTTCCACTCGGATCTTCGCGAGATTGTGACTAACTATCCCGTCGCTCAGAAAGAAATCGCACAGCTCGTGGCCAATTGGACCGGGGCTAACCCGGAACATCTTGTTGTTGCGAATGGCTGTGCCGAACTGATTAAGATATTGGGCAACCGATTCCAAAATCGCGTTACGATCCCGACTCCTTCATTTAACGAATATGAAGAGGTTGTCGATGCGGATGGGCTTAATCGCTTCGCGCTTAATATGAACTCTTTTGAATTGGATATCGAGGAATTTGCTGAATCTGCTATTAATTGGCAGTCCGATACCGCGATTATTGTCACCCCGAATAATCCCACATCCTTGTCGGTGCCACAGGACCAAGTATTGCGACTTGCTGAGTTACTAGAGGCCCACAACTGCCGATTGATTGTTGATGAGTCATTCATTGAGTTTTCCCGGTCAGGTATCAAGAGTAGCGTCGAGTCAATGGTGTCGGAACACACCAACCTTGTTGTTATCAAGAGTATGAGTAAGGTTTTTGGCGTCGCCGGTATCAGGCTGGGTTACCTTCTTAGTGCTGATCTCCAGTTCATTAATGCGGTCCGCGAGAGCTTGCCCATTTGGAATATTAACGGAGTAGCTGAAGAGTTTTTACGCATCATTGGACGCTATCGAACCGAGTTTTTCGCGAGCTGTGACTTGACCCGGGAAACCTGTTTACAGTTTTATCATGACCTCTCCGCACTGCCAGGGATAAAAGCGATTGAGCCAGATGCAAATTTTGTTTTGTGTAAACTCGTCAACCCTTCAGTAAATGGGCCTGAACTCGCGAGGCGTATGTACGTAGAGCACAATATTCTTGTTAAGGATTGTTCTGCTAAAAGCATGGACGAAGCAGATCGTTATTTGCGGATCGCGTCTCGTACGCCTGAGGAGAATCAGAATTTGGTAGCAGTTCTGGGGACCCTGTGCTGATGTCGGATAAACCCTTGACTGATAAAACGAAGGCTAGCGATGCAGAGAATGCTGCGCTCATGCAGCAGATAGAACGAACGATTCCGCCGATGAATATTGTCGATGCGGAGCGGTTCCTTCAAGAAGCAAAATTGATCTTTGACTCTCACCGTATCGTGTTTTTTCTTCGCCAAGGCACCTGTCTCGGCGCGGTTCGAGATAAGGCACTGATCCCCTGGGACGATGACCTGGACCTTGGTTCGATCATCGGTCTTCACGGCTTTAGCAAGGATGATATTGCACCGGCGGTCGAATCCTTTCGTGCTAGCGGGTGTTATGTCGAAGTTATCCCTGACGGTCTTTACACGTCAGTGAAGATAATGAAGTACAGAATCAGGATCGACTGGCAATGCTATCGAATCGTCAAAGGCACGATCGCCCAATACCCAGGCGTGCCTTTTCCCGTAAGCTTGTTCACTAAATTAGAAGAAGTCGAGTTTAACGGGGGCACTTATTCAGTACCAAGCCCCTCCGAAAAATACCTCGTTCTTAAATACGGCCCTAATTGGGTTATCCCCAAGCAAGCTGGGTATGAGAAAGACGTTTTGGACAACATGCCTTCAGGCAAGGTTCCAGGACGCGCAGGCCGTTTCAAGCAGTTCTTGGCTGTCCACTTTTTGCCGAACAAGACCGCACGATTACTTGTGCTCGACGGCGAAGGAAATCCCGTTTCGAACGCAAAGATCGTCGTAGCCGGTATGAGTCAAACGATCACTAACCACAGAGGTTACGCGAAGTTTTATTTGCCGGGGCCGGATGAGTACGCGCTGGCAATTACGTCGAACGGCATTGAGGAAGTTCTTTATGAGGAGGCCTTAGCACCCGGTCAACAATACGTTTACCGACCGGATCCCACTCAGTCAGCAGGCAGGTATTTTGTCTTAACTCAGTCTTAGTTGCTAAGCCCAAATCTAGTCATGGCATCTTCTATTAAATATATAAATCCAGTCTATTATATGAATTTAGATTTGTAAAAATTTGTAGAGTGCGTTTATTTGCTCGCATAAGGGATTTGGCATCAACTTCAGGAATGACCTTTTTATTTTCCTAAATATGCTTCTATCCTTCTTTAATCAAGGTTTCCACCTTTGCGAATTGGTGGGTCTGGGAGGACTTGAACCTCCGACCTCACCCTTATCAGGGGTGCGCTCTAAACCAACTGAGCTACAGACCCGTATTAAAACGGAAGCGCATTTTAACTTTTATCTTAGAAAGA
>DQKS01000092.1 GCA_015660645.1 Gammaproteobacteria bacterium | reverse complement strand
GATGAACTGGATATTCCTTTTGTAGCTTCTGGAGGCATGGCAGATGCAAGAAGTTTAGTAGCTGCTATGGCGCTAGGAGCTGAAGGAATGAATATGGGAACTCGTTTTATAGCGACTCAAGATGCCCCTGTTCATGACAACGTTAAACAAGCGATAGTAAATGCTAGCGAGTTGGATACTCGTCTTATTATGCGTTCTCTCACGAATACTGAGCGAGTTTTGAACAACCCAGCAGTTGAAAGTCTATTGGCTAAAGAAAAAGCTTTGGGTGATGAACTTAAATTTGAAGATATTGTTGATGAAGTAGCAGGAGTCTATCCAAAAGTGATGATAGATGGCGAGCCTGAAGTTGGAGCTTGGTCTTGTGGAATGGTTGCTGGTCTTATAAGTGATGTGCCTACAGTCCAGGAATTAATAGACACGATCATGACCGAAGCTGATGAGATTATTAAATCTAGACTTCAGCAAGCAGTCTAAAGACTGATATTATTTTAAAGAGTCTTTAAACCACTCAGGCAATATGTCTATGTCGTGCTTGTCAGCAAATTTAGCTATAAGAGGTATTGTTATTGGAGCAAAAGGGATAACTGTTAGTAATCCGAAACTAAGGTCTTTCAGCAACTTGTTAAGTTGTTTATTCGCAGAATCTATTGCTTCACCAGAAGCATTGCCCTTAGTGTAATCATAATAAACTTTAAGCATTTCTCTTGCTTCTGTCGTCTCAATAATTAAAGTTTCTTTAAGAAATATTAAAACTTTTTCAATTCTCTTCTTAATCATGATTAAAGTAATATAAAGGAATCTATTAAAAGAACAATCTATGAACAAGGCGGAACGTTTCATTTTTATCAATAAAGAGTTGAGTCGCTTGTACCCTGAAACTCCTATTCCTTTAGATCATCATTCAATTTACACCTTATTGATAGCTGTCTTATTATCGGCCCAATGCACCGATAAAAGGGTAAACCTTGTAACGCCGGAGCTATTTTCTTTAGCAGACAACCCCGAAGATATGGGTTTAATAGATACCGAAGAGATTAGACGAATCATTAAGCCCTGCGGCCTTTCTCCAAAAAAATCTAGAGCTATCTCCGCTCTTTCAAGAATTTTAGTAGATAAGCACGATGGTCAAGTTCCTGAAGATTATCCTTCTCTGGAAGCCCTTCCTGGGGTTGGTCATAAAACTGCATCCGTGGTGATGAGCCAAGGCTTCAGTCATCCTGCCTTTCCTGTGGATACCCATGTTCACAGACTTGCCCAACGTTGGCGTCTAACAAAAGGTAAGAACGTAAAAGTTACTGAGGCAGATCTAAAAAAAGGTTTTCCTAGAGATGACTGGAATGAGCTTCATATACAAATTATTTACTATGGAAGAGAACATTGCACAGCACATGGATGTGATGGCCGAGCCTGCTTTATCTGTTCTGAGGTCAACAAGGGAAGAAAAACTCCTATTATTACTTCTAAAGCTTAAAAAACGACTGAGAACTCTTGCTAGCTTCTGTATAATCTTCAACTAACGCCCATACAAATTAATTAAAAAAAATGTTTAAAAGCAGTCAATCTATAAAAGATTTTGATCCAGATTTATGGGGTGCCATTAAGGGCGAAGCTCAACGTCAAGAAGATCATATTGAACTTATAGCCTCTGAGAATTACACCTCAAAAAGAGTGCTTGAAGCACAAGGTTCTGTACTTACCAACAAATATGCAGAAGGTTATCCCGGTAAAAGATACTATGGCGGATGCGAACACGTTGACGTTGCAGAATCATTGGCCATTGAAAGAGCGAAGGAACTCTATGGCGCAGCCTATGTAAATGTACAACCCCATTCTGGGGCTAGCGCAAACTCAGCAGTTTATCTAGCTCTTTGTGATGCTGGAGATGTTGTATTGGGAATGAGTCTTGATCATGGAGGCCATTTAACCCACGGAGCTAAAGTAAATTTCTCCGGTAAAACATACCAGTCTTATCAATATGGATTAGATGCATCTACCGGTGAAATAGATTATAGCCAAGTAGCATCTTTAGCCAAAGAGCATAAACCAAAAATGATTGTGGCTGGTTTCTCAGCTTATTCTGGGATTGTTGACTGGGCAAAGTTTAGAGAAATAGCCGACGAAGTAGGTGCTTACCTTCTCGTAGATATGGCACATGTCTCGGGTTTGATTGCCGCGGGACTTTACCCTTCTCCTATTCCTTTTGCCGACGTTGTAACAACTACCACTCATAAAACCTTACGAGGGCCTCGTGGAGGCTTAATCCTTGCGAGAGACAATGAAGAAATTCACAAGAAATTAAACTCCGCAATATTTCCAGGTACTCAAGGCGGACCACTTATGCATGTTATAGCGGCAAAAGCTGTTTGCTTTAAAGAAGCGCTGGAACCCGAATTCAAAGTTTATCAAGCCCAAGTTAAGTTAAATGCTAAGACTATGGCACAAACCTTTATGGACCGTGGCATAAATATTGTCTCTAATGGAACAGAAAATCATATGTTTCTGGTAGATCTTATAAATAAAGGCGTTACTGGCAAGGAAGCCGATGCTACTCTAGGTCTAGCGAATATAACCGTAAATAAAAATGCTGTACCTAATGACCCCGAATCACCTTTCGTAACCAGCGGACTACGAATTGGAACTCCAGCTGCAACCACAAGAGGATTCAAAGAGGTCGAGGTGGCTGAAGTTGCTTCTTGGATATGCGATATCATTGAAAACTTAAACGATGAAAAGGTTGTCCTTGAAGTAAAGGGGAAAGTTAAAATCTTGTGTTCAAAATTCCCCGTTTATGAATAAATAAAATTGTATGCATTGTCCTTACTGTAGTTTTTCAGATACCAGAGTGATTGATTCAAGATTAATTACTGAAGGACTGCAAATTAGAAGAAGAAGAGAATGCCCAGAATGTGGCGAAAGATTTACAACTTTTGAGACAGCTGAATTACTCATGCCAAAAGTAATAAAGCAAAAAAATAATACTCGTGAACCCTTTAATGAACAAAAGCTTAGAGAAGGTTTATATCGAGCTTTAGAAAAAAGACCTGTAGGAGAAGAAGAAGTAGAAACTCTTATTGAAGACATAAAGAAAGATATCCGCTCGTCTGGAGAAAGAGAAATTCCTTCGCGTCTAATTGGGGAAGTGGTTATGCAAAACCTCAGAAAAATTGATGAAGTTGCCTTCATAAGATTTGCTTCTGTCTATCGAAGGTTTGAAGACATAACGGAATTTAGTGAAGAAGTAGAAAGACTGACAAAAGATTAATATGACTCCACCTAAAGAGCATATGCAACATGCTCTGGAACTAGCCAAAAGAGGTATTTTCTCAACCACTCCCAATCCTATGGTGGGATGCATCATAGTTAAAAACAATCAAGTAATAGGTAAAGGTTGGCATATAAAAGCGGGACACAACCATGCTGAAATTAATGCCCTTGAAAATGTAAAGAACAATCATGGATCTGCTTCAGAAGAATTACTTCTTGGAAGTGAAGTCTATGTAACCCTTGAACCTTGCAGCACCACTGGAAGGACACCTCCTTGCAGTGAAGCCCTAATAAAAGCAGGTGTAAAAAAAGTTTATATTGCTCAAGAAGATACTTCACAAGAAGGTTTAGAATCCTTAAGAAATGCCAATATAGAAGTTGAAGTTGGATTATTGAATGATAAAGCTATTAGACTTAACACTGGTTTTTTTACAAGAATCAATGAAGGCAGGCCTTTTATAACCTGCAAAATAGCCTGTTCTCTTGATGGCGGAGTAGCCCTTCATAATGGAGAAAGCAAATGGATCACTTGTGAAGAGTCTAGAAAGAATGCTC
The DNA here is from genome assembly GCA_015660645.1 of Gammaproteobacteria bacterium. GTDB lineage: Bacteria > Pseudomonadota > Gammaproteobacteria > Magnimaribacterales > Magnimaribacteraceae > CAJJAM01. The sequence continues at coordinate 13,120 of DQKS01000092.1, read as the reverse complement.
ATCAAATACGAGCTTCTTCTGATGCGATTTTAACCGGCATTGGTACTGTATTAGCAGACGACCCTAGTCTAACCGCAAGAATTGATAATGAAGAATTTATAAATCTTAATAAACAACCTTTGCGTTGTGTAGTGGACAGCAACCTCAGGATAAACGGAAAAGAGAAAATTCTAACTGATGGACATCCAACTATAATTTTTACTAATCGATCGGAGAAAAAATTTAAAGATCAAAATGTAAATACTATTGCTAAGCCTGGAGATGATAATAAAGTCTCTTTGAAAGACCTTACGCAGCATTTAGGACAAATGGGGATTAATAATTTAATGTTGGAAGCTGGTCCTATTTTGGTTGATGCCATGATAGCCGCAAACTTAATAGATAGATTTATATTCTACATTGCTCCTAAAATCTTAGGATCCGGGAAACTTAATTTTTCTAAATTAGAGGGTTCTATAAAAAATCTAGGTACAATTGAGCTAGAAATAGAAGAAGTAGATGCCATAGGAGAAGATCTTAGGTTATCAATAATCCCAAAATATTAAAGAAATGAAGTTAAATAATATTCAAGAACTTATTACTGATATTGCTGCAGGAAAGATGATTGTCCTTATGGATGATGAGGAACGAGAAAATGAAGGTGATTTAATTCTCGCTGCAGAGAAAGTAACTCCCGAAACAGTAAACTTCATGGCCACACATGCCAGAGGGTTAATTTGTTTAGCTTTAGATCAGAAAAAATGTGAAGACTTGGGACTTGAACAAATGGTTAAACATAACGGTACCGAGCTTGGGACAGCTTTTACAGGTTCAATTGAAGCTGCAGCAGGCGTGACCACAGGCATCTCTGCTGCTGATCGATCAACCACCATTCTTGCAGCTGTAAAAAAGAATGCTTCCTCAAAAGATATCGTCCAACCTGGTCATGTTTTTCCAATTAAAGCGCAAAATGGAGGGGTCTTAACCCGTGCGGGTCACACAGAAGCTGGTACAGATTTAGCAAGAATTGCTGGATTTGAATCTTCAGCAGTTATCGTGGAAATAATGAATGACGATGGAACCATGGCACGTCGAAAAGATCTTGAAATATTTGCCAAAAAACATGAACTTAAAATTGGAACGATAGCAGATCTTATCCATTACAGAAACATCAGCGAAAAAAGTATTGAGCTTTTAGATAAAACTTCAGTGGAAACAGAAAATGGAGATTTTGATCTTTTTGCTTATCGCGACACCATTACAAACGAAGTACACCTAGCTTTAGTTAAAGGAGAATTTTCTTCGGACAAAGATGTGATTGTAAGAGTGCAACAAACCAATGCCCTTCATGACATTATGGGAATCAATCATTTTGGTGACAGGTGGTCTTTTTCTGATGCCATGAAAAAGATTAATCAAGAAGGAGAAGGTGTCTTGCTACTCCTTTCAAAAAAAGAAACCGCCGGAGAAATTCTTAATAATATTAATTTTCTTAAAGGAGAAAAGAGGAAAGATAATGTAGAAACTCCCGATAATCGAATAATTGGTGCTGGTGCTCAAATCCTTAGAGACTTAGGTATCAAGAAAATAAGACTGCTAGGTGCCTCTGTTAAATATCCACTTACAGGATTTGATCTTGAAATAACTGAATTTATAAATTAAGAGAATGAAAGGCATTACAAAATTTTCTCCCTCCCCACAATCAATTGATGCGAACTATGGGATAGTTTATACAAGCTGGAATAAAAAGATTGTTTATAGTCTTCTTGAAAATACTAAACAAGAGCTTTTTTCTTTGGGAGTGAATGAAAATAATATCTCAGTTATGGAAGTACCAGGAGCTTTCGAAATACCTCTTGCTGCTAAATCTCTAGCTTCAAATGTTGATGCAGTTATAGCCTTAGGTGCGATTGTTAAAGGTGACACCCCTCATTTTGATTTTATTGCTTCAAGTTGCGCTCAAGGCATAGTCCAAGCATCTTTAGATCAAAACAAGCCTATAATCTTTGGTGTACTTACAACCAATAATGAAGAGCAAGCCTTAGAACGTTCTGATGCAAATAGACAAAATAAAGGTGCTGAATTTGCTCGAAGCGCAATGCAAATGATTGAAGCGTTGAAATTTTAGAATGACTCAACAAACCACTACCTCTCCTACTCGTTCAAGAGATAAAGTTCTCCAGAGTCTTTATGAAATAGAGATAGCAGGAACAAGCCTAAAGGATGTTTTAAAAGATCAATTTACCAAAAAAAATTATCCACACTATAAGGCCTTGCTTGAAGGGATTGTTAAATCACAAGAAACAATTGATGAATTGCTAGAAAAGAACATGGATAGAGCACTATCCGATCTAGATCCAATTGAAAGAAACGTATTGAGATTGGCTATCTATGAATTGCTTAATAATAACCTTGATAAGCCCATTGTTATCAATGAAAGCATCCGCTTAACAAAAAAATACGGTACTGCCTACGGTTATAAATACGTCAACGCCTTGCTGGACAAGATTATTAAAGAGGGTCTTTAGGAACTTTTACAAAGATGGGTGAAGACCAAGCACGCTCTTTTAATTCTCCTAAACAATCTCCTTCTTCCTGACCTTTTACATCACCACAAAGATTTACTGAACTGCAAGAGCCATTTTCATCCATATCACATGAAAAGCCACTGCCATTTATTGCCTGAGAAGGCTCTTGAATAGCTCTTGCGTAGTAAACAATCTCTCTATTGCTACCAAGAAATTGTTCATCTTCAAATTCTACTACACAACCTTCTTGAGAAGGCTCGCAGTCAAAAGTTTTCCACGGGTCTTCAATTAATGGGTCTATAGGCTCACCTGAATAAGACTGTGGTCTAATTCTTACTATTTCAATAGTAGTAATAATTTTTCTCAGATCACTTGGATTAAAACATTCACCCTTACAAAGCTGAGAGATAACTTCACTTACCTTTGCATTGGTATTCAAACCACAACCCGGTTTTTGAATTTGGGCACCTATAGCTTTAACTCTAAAAATAGGATTAATCTCAAGATCAACTTCTGATCCCATAGGTTGAATAACACCAGAATTATGATTAATTAAGTCGAACCAAAGGAGAATCCTATCTCCGCTCGTGGCATATACTTCACGGCTATCCATTGAATCCCATAAAGCTTGTCTGTTACGGTCTTTTGAATGTGCAGCTACTAAACCTCCCGTATATATAAAAGAAAAAATCCTCTCTACCGTTATTGGAATGCTAATTTGGTCCTTAAATTTTCTTAAATCTATTTTTTTTGTAGAAGGCAATTGCGGTTCTTTTTTTGGTCCCATACTCAATAAAAAATTATTTTTCTTTGAAGAGTACTTTGAGTCTGAGTTTAGATAACGAAAGACTTCTTTATATCCTGTACCTGGTCTTGATTGGTGATTATCACTGGAGCCAATAAAACCAAAACGGTAGCCTTCAGGCTCTCCGCTGGTAAAATCTCGAATGGCTAAAGCATATTGAGCTGACATTTGAGGTCGATAATTAAAGGCCGGTAAAAAACAATCTAAACATTGACCTGAATCTAGCCATTCAGTAGGTTCTGAACCAGGAACAGTAAGAAGACCAAATGGATTAACGCTTACGTAATTTTGTCTGGCAGCACGTGCTCTCTTATCACATTCTTCCAAAGAGCCAGCAGCGACTCTGCACCTTTCTCTGATAATTTCTCCTGCTTGGTGGCATTCTGGAATAAAACCAGGAGAGGGTTGCGGACAAGACAAAATACTGCTGCCGTCATAGTTCAATGTTCTCCAAGATCTATACTCTTCGGTGTTGCCATGACCAGAATAAAGTTCGATTAACTTTTGATAGTTAGGGTCATGATCTTTTTTATTAAGCTGTGTATCCCAAGCGGCCATGGGAGGGGCTGTAGTTCCCCAAGCTGTACCATGCGGTATGACTAAAGAATCGAACCCCCATTCATCTAACTTATTAAAGAGCACCTCAGGCGAAACAGCTCGCTCAATACAATCAACCGGTAAATCTCTCACTGGTTTATCAGAGGAGCATCGATCTAGGTTATTAGTTATAAGTTTCCGATACCTAAAATTATAATAATTTTGTCTATTCTTAAAATCATACAAACTTGCAGCTAACATTGTTGAAATTGGCATTAGGGAGGAGAGTTCAAAAAATTTCTCTTCAGCACCAATAGGTCTCAAAGGAATTTCATCATTTTCTATGCTTCTAAGAATGACATTCTTGTGCCCGTAATGGCTAGATTTATTAATGCTTTTTTGAGTCCATTCCCAACCCAACAAAGGAATAATTGGTGGATTATCTAAATCTTTTGAAATAAGAGCACAATTCTGAATAGAAGAAATGGTATCTCGCCATTCTCTACTAGTCAGCCATTCAGCATGGTCAGTTACTGCAAAAAAATCTAAATTAGAACAAAATCTAGCAAAATTACAGGCGTCTGCCACTGGATGTACTCCTTCTCCTCGCATTATGGGTAAATTTAATAGAAAAGCATCTAATGAAAATGTTGAATGAACATGAAGATCTCCAAATAAGATTTGTTTAGTATCTTCACCTTTTGATCGGATAACTTGATTGCTTCTCGTTGGATAAGAACGCTCTTCTTGTACATTTTCTCCAGCACCTTCATAAACTCCGAACCAATTAAAATACATACCCATCACTAGGAAAATAATAGGGAAAAGGAAAATTAAGGAGACGTATAAAGAATACTTAGTTAATTTGGGGCTCATCCAAAACTAAGAAGATTCAGGAAGAATAAGAGACAATTTCTTTAAATCTTCTGACAGAACAAAGTATTTCTTTCTTCTAACTTTATCACTCAAGAGAGATACTCTAAAAATCTTTCCGTCACGATAACTTTCTTCTAAACGGATAACATCCCCTTTCCTTGCTTTATAGATGTCTCTAGCATCTATTGCAGCATGTCTCAGGAAGTCTTCTGTAGAAAAATCAAAATCTCTCGCTGTATTCAAACGAACTGCATCAGCCCGATAATGGTATAAAGCGATCGAAGATGACCTATCAGATTCTAATTCAGAACCAATGACATATTCAGCTTCCTTAGAGAATAAGGAAAATGGAAAAATTAAAATTATAAAAAAAATGATCTTCATTCTACAAAGGGTAATCTCTAATTATCGTATCTTCTCGTTTAGGTCCAGTTGAAATCATGATAACAGGAACATTACAAATTTCTTCAATTCTTTTAATGAAAGATTGTGCATTACTGTTGAGTTGATCAAATGATTGAATCCCGGCAGTAGGCTCATTCCAACCGGCAACTTCAGTATAAATTGGTTCGACATCTTCCAAGATCATTGACTCAAGAATTTCTTCCATGGAAAGATTACTAGAATAATCCGTACATATCTTAATGGTTTCTAGCCCATCCAAAACATCTATCTTAGTTACACAAAGTCCATCAATTCCATTTAATCTTACTGTGTGTGAAAGAAGCACTGTATCTAACCAGCCACAACGCCTTGGTCTGCCAGTCGTGGCTCCTACTTCACCGCCCTTTTCCGCTAGGTATTTGCCCATGTCATCAAACAGTTCGGTTGGGAAGGGCCCTTCTCCTACTCTCGTTGTATAAGCCTTAGCTATACCTAAGGAATAATCTATATCCGTAGGGCTAATACCAATTCCTGAAGCAATTCCTCCGACAGAGGAATTACTAGATGTGACGAAAGGATAAGTTCCTAGGCTAACATCCAAAAGAGCACCTTGAGCACCTTCAAAAAGAATCTTCTTGTTACTGTCTTGTAAATCCCTAACTTCATTGATAACGTTTCCGACATAAGGTTTTAATCTTTCTGCGTGGATTAGATTCTCATCAAATAATTTATTCTTATCTATTGCGGTTGAACCAAAGGAGTGTTTGAAAATAGAATTATAGTACTCCAAAGCTTCTTCTAACTTACTGGATAATTTTGAGGGATTATATAGATCCGAAACCCTTACCGAACGTCTGCCCACTCGGTCTTCATAAGCGGTTCCTATGCCCCTGCCCGTTGTTCCTATTTTAGTTATTGTATTGGATTTCTCTCGCAGTTGATCAAGTTTGATATGATAAGGCTGTATAAGACTACAGGCAGAACTAATAACGAGACGCCCTTCGATATTGCCTATAACATCAGAAGCTTCTTCAATCTCTTCGAACAAAGCATCCAGACTTACAACAACACCTCTCCCTAAATAACATTTGATGGCTTTGTGACATATTGCAGATGGTAATAAATGGAAAACTACCTTCTTGCCATCTACGATCAGAGTGTGTCCTGCATTATGACCTCCCTGATACCGTATGGCAGCATCAAGATCTTTTGCTAAATGATCTACAATTTTACCTTTACCTTCATCTCCCCATTGCAAACCTAAAAGAGAAATTGTGTTTGTCATATTATTAAATATCTAATTGCGTAAAACTTACTACCGCTAACAGATCAAGATCAAAACCAACTGCGGGACGCGGTTCATTATCTAATTTCCTTAAGCCGTCATAACGTCCGCCCTTTGATAAACTATAACCTGCACTTTCGATATAAGCAGAGAAAACAACCCCGTTGTGGTATCTAAAGCCTTGGATCTCGCCAAGATCTAAATGGAGTTTTACCTTCTTATCTAAATCTAAATTTTTTATCAGCTCTTTTAAATAGTCCAAGCATTCTATAGCTTCACTTCCTAAAGCTTTTAAGTCTGTTCTTGCCTTATCAATTACTTCTTCGCCGCCATACAATTTACACAAAGAAATTAGAAGATTCCTGTTTGACTGATCTTTTCCTTCAGACAGTAGGGAATTTATATCTGAAACAGATTTTCTAGATAAAGCTGATTCTAGATCTCTGAGTTTAGACTCTCCAAAACCTTTAAATCGTTCTAAAATAATAGAAACAAGGCCTGCGTGACCTAAGCTAAGAGTTAATCCTTCAAGTCCTAAAGATTGAAGGCTCTCAATCATTAGATTGATACTTTCAACATCAGCATCAATAGAAGAATCTCCAAAGATTTCAGCTCCAGCTTGAATAGTAGCTCTTGATCTTAATATTTTAGATACTTTACGTTTAACAACATCACCAACATAGCAGAGTTTAACGGTATCATTTGAATCCAACCTATAAGCATCAATTCTTGAGGCCTGCTCTGAAATATCAGGTCTTATAGATAAGTTTTTTCCAGTGAGTTCATCTTTGAAGGTAAATGCATACTCTTGCAATTCTTCATGAGCTTCTCCCCCAAGCGTTTCAGATAACTCGAGCAACGGGGGAATAATGAATTGATAACCTGAAGAAACATAAAGATCAATTAGCCTTCTCCTAAGTTTTTCTACTTGAAGGGCTTTCGGCGGTAGTAGTTCATCGACGCCTTCTGGAAGGCTCCAGCGGATTTTTGAAGCCATTTATACAATCTTAATCTTGTTTTGCTTTATCCAAATACTTAAAGAAATCACCTTCAGGGTTTATAAGTAAGATATCAGACTTATTACTAAAAGTAGACTCATAAGCTTTCAAACTTCTTGTGAAATCATAGAACTCAGGATCTTTAGAATAAGCCGATGCGTAAGTTGAAGTTGCAGTTGCATCGCCATTACCTTTAGTTTCTTCTGCTTCCCTGTAAGCATCGGCAAGAATTATTGTTTTGTCTTTATCTGCAGTCGCTCTAATTCTTTCAGCTACTTCGTTACCTTGTGCTCTTAGCTCTTTAGCAAGACGCTCTCTTTCTGTTCTCATACGATTATAAACAGATTCACTTACTTCAGGTGGTAGGTCAATTTTCTTAACTCTCAAATCTATAACCTCTATTCCAAGTTCATCCTTGGCTATGATATTTAATTGACTAGCTAATTTATCCATCAATTCATCTCTTTGACCAGAAACAACCTCTTTCACGGTTCTAGTACCAAATTCGTTTCGGAGACCTGCATCTACCCTTTGACTTAGAAGACGCCTAAGTCTTTCTTCATCTCCTCCTGTTGTCGTGAAATATTTTGCTACATCGCTAACTCTCCACTTAACAAAGGAATCAACAGAAAGGGCTTTCTTTTCAGAGGTTAAATAACTTTGCGGCGCTGCGTCGAGAGTCAATATTCTTGCATCAAATTTTCTTACAGTATTAACAATCGGAAGCTTAAAATGCAAACCAGGAGGTACGTCAAACTCTACTATCTCGCCGAACCTCAATTTGACTGCTCTTTGGGTTTCGCTAACCACAAAAAGAGATTGAGAAATTCCTATTACCAGCAACAAAGCTATCGCGGAAATTATAATTCTTGAAGTTTTCATTACCTTCCCTCCTGTCTATTTCTTCTTCTTATTTCTTCAATAACTTCATCGGTTATATTACTGATAGAAGGATTTGAAGAATTTGAAGGAAGGTTAATACTTCCAGAACCTCTTGATGCCTCTGTTATCTTATCTAGAGGTAAATACAAGATATTATTTCCCCCCTCAACATCAATCATTATTTTGGTACTGTTAGACATAACACTTTGAATTGAATCTAGATAAAGTCTTTTCCTTGTTACTTCAGGCGCCTTCTTGTATTCCCCCAATAAAAGATTAAATCTTGCAGCATCACCTTCGGCTTCTGCGATGACTTGTTGTTCGTAAGCCTGGGCATCTTGTAGCATTCTTTGGGCTTCTCCTCTGGCCTCTGGCACAAGACCATTAGCGTAAGTTTCAGCTTCATTTCTTGCTCTTACTTCATCTTCTCGCGCTTTTATAACATCATCAAACGCTGCTTGTACTTGGTTTGGAGGTGAAGAGTCTTCAATATTCACTATTAGCACTTGGAGACCTGTTTGGTATTTATTTAAGTAGCTCTGAAGTCGCGCCTTAACTTCTTGGGCGATTATTTCTCGTCCGACTGTTAAAGCATCATCCATAATAGAACTGCCAACAACATGTCTAAGGGCACTTTCAGTTGCTTGAGCTAAACTTGCATCAGCATCCCTGATATCCAAAACATATTTTCTAGGATCTTCTATTTGATATTGAACTGAAACAGTAACATCAACTATATTTTCATCTTTTGTTAGCATTAAGGCGTCGTGACGATGAGGTCTTACTCTAACAACATCTACAACTGTCCAAGAATCAATTATCGGAGGGTTCCAATGCAAACCCGGACCTTTTATTCCATCAAAAACACCCAGTCTTAGAATAACAGACCTTTCAGCTTGTTCTACTTGATAAATACCCAATCCAGCCCAAAGAAGAAGAAGCACTCCTATAAAAGAAAAAAAGCTTTTTTTAGTAAAGCCGCCGCCCGACGACCCACCCGATCCACCAATACCAAAAATAGAATTTATTTTTTTCTTAAACTGCTTTACTGCCTCATCTATATCAGGAGGACCTGCTTTTCTACCCCATGGGTCTTTGTCATCATTACCGTTCCAAGACATATTATACTGCTTCCTTTATGTTAATTTGTTCTTTATCTAGCACTTCAAAACCTTCAATGCTTTCAAGCTCTAAAAGCTCATCATTACCTATCTCTATCCTCAATTGTAACAGACCTTCCTTGTTAGATGTTTCTTCTATTACACTTCCCGAAGAATAAAGTTTTGATCTTAAATCTCCAAGAGAAGCTTTTAGAATTACCCAGCCTTTAAATAAACCTCCCCTTAAGAAAATATTTATAGAATCTATTAGTTCTTGTAGGCCTTCCTTGTTTTCAGCAGAAACCCAAACATCTCCTTTATCAGGCATGGAGAGACTCCTATAATCAATAATTCCAGCCTTATCACTCTTGTTATTAACTCTTAAAACAGGGATATGCGACAAGTTCAGTTCAGCTAATAATTTTATTACTTGATCTACCTTAAAATGAAAGTCTTCATCCGCGATATCTACTACATGAATAAGCAAATCTGCAGCCCTTAATTCATCTAAAGTTGCCTTAAATGATTCAATTAACTGAGTTGGTAAATCTGAAATAAAACCAACAGTGTCGGAAAATAAGATAGGCCCAAGTTCAGGTATTGCATTCTTGCGAGTAACAGAATCTAAAGTGGCAAATGGCTTATCCGCAGCATATTGAGAATTGTCCGTTAAGGCATTGAACAAAGTTGTTTTTCCGGCATTTGTATAACCCACAATAGCAGCCAATTTATTTCTACTCTTCTTTCTAGAGTATCTATTAACCTCTTTTTGTTTATGTGTTTTTTCAAGACGCTTTTTTATTGTCTTAATCCTCTGACCTATCAATCTTCTGTCTGTTTCTAACTGAGTTTCTCCTGGCCCTCTAAGACCTATACCACCTTTTTGTCGTTCTAAATGACTCCAGCCTCTGACCAACCTCGTTGATAAATGAGTAAGTTGAGCTAATTCCACTTGAAGTTTCCCTACATGACTAGAAGCTCTAGAGGCAAAAATATGCAAAATTAACCCGGTTCTATCTAAAACTCTTATTCCAAATAAAGTTTCTAAGTTTCTTTCTTGAGAAGGTGAAAGTTCATGATTAAATATTACTAGATTGGCACACAATTCATTTGCTAAATCCCTAACTTCCTCAGCTTTACCTTTCTTTAAAAATAAACTTGCATTGGGCCGATCAAGCTTCCCAGTAATATCACCAACAATTCTAGCTCCTGACGAAACTGATAGTTCTCTAAATTCAGTAAAAGCATTGAGAGAAGATTTTGTTTTTTTAAAATTATAAAATTCTATATGAACCAGTATGGCTTTTTGTTGGTGTTCTTTAGTGCTATATGTCATTCAATACTCTTTCTAAAACAATTGAAGCCATCGTGTTGGGATCGTTCTTTAGCCAAATTATATTTTTCCAACTTCGTAACCAAGTCATCTGTCTCTTAGCCAGCTGTTTTGTAGCAGACACCCCTTTAAAAACCATTTCATCAAAACTAATCTTATCATCTAGAAACTCACATATCTGCCTATATCCTATACTTCTCATAGAAACGGCATCTTTATTCATACCTCTTAAATTTAATAGCCTTTCGACCTCTTCAATCAGACCTTCTTGAATCATGGAATTGAATCTATCAGTTATTATTTGTTTATGTAGTTCACGATCTTCTATTTCTATAGCAAACTGGTACAACTTATAATCTTGAAGGTTATGGTGAACCATTTTTTTATTTTCTTTATGCCAATCCGTTAAGGTTTTTTTAGAAGATTCAAAAACTTCCAAAGCCCGTAAAATTCTTTGAGTATCATGAGGATGTATTCTTAAACCAGACACTGGATCAACTTCCTTTAATCTTTTATGCATGCTTTGCCAGCCTTCTTTTTTTGCAACTTCTTTTAATTTTTCTCTTATTAACGGATCTGTTTCTGGCATGGCTGACAAACCGCCTAGAAGAGATTTAAAATAAAGCATTGTTCCTCCCACCAACAAAGGAAGCTTTTTATTCTTAGAAGCCAAAAGAATCTCTTTCATTGCTTCTCTATTGAAGCGTGCCGCTGAGTACGACTCTGTTGGCTCCAATATATTTACTAATTTATGAGGATATTTCGATAAAAGATTTTTGGTTGGCTTGCCACTTCCTATATTAAGATGTTTGTAAATTTGGACAGAGTCTACGCTAATAATCTCTAGATCTATCTTATCAAATAAACCAAATGCTAAGTTGGTCTTTCCTATCCCTGTAGGACCCATAATTGAAACTAAGGGCTGAACTTTCATTTTTTAATTTACCAATTAAGAATGAACGTTACCTAGAAAAAGGTAAACCGGCTACAAATATTATCTGTAGCCGGTTTTTAGTATCAAGATTTAAGTTAAATCGTAACTTCTTTCTTCGTGCTCAGAAACATCCAGGCCTCTATCTTCATCTTCGTCACTTACTCTTAGATCTGTTATAAAACCAACAACCTTCAAAATAATCCAAGAAGCAACTGCAGTCCAAAGTCCTATAACTGCTATTCCTTTAAGTTGAATTACGAATTGGTCCATTGATCCAAAATCTCCTCCAGCACTAGAGCCAAGAAATCCTCCTTGAACTCCAACAAAGCTAAGCATAATAATTCCAAGCATTCCTCCAACACCATGAACAGGGAATACATCTAAAGAATCATCAATACCGAACACACCCTTAACAGCTTGAGTTGCATAGAAACATATAACCCCAGCCAGAAAGCCTATCAATAAAGCGCCTTCAGGTCCCACAACTCCAGCAGCAGGCGTAATGGTTGCTAAACCTGCTACCATTCCAGTTGCTATACCTACAATTGTAGGCTTTCCTTGCTTGATCCACTCGAGACCCATCCATGTAAAAGCGCCTGTTGCAGCACTTATATGAGTAACTAACATTGCCATTCCAGCAAGTCCGTCAGCTGTCCAGGCACTTCCAGCATTGAAACCAAACCATCCTACCCATAACATTGCTGCTCCAGTAACAACCATTGTTCTATTGTGAGGAGGCATAGGAGTTGAAGGAAACCCTTTTCTTGGGCCTAGAACTAATGCGGTTACAAGTGCACCAACTCCACAAGTTAAATGGACCACCAATCCACCTGCAAAATCTATTACACCCATATCAGAGAGAAGACCTCCTCCCCATATCATATGACAGGCTGGAAGATAGACCACTGTAAACCATAACAAGGAAAAGAGGCACATTGCGCCAAACTTCATTCTTTCTGCAAAAGCGCCAACTACTAGAGCAGGAGTAATTATGGCAAAAGTCATCTGAAATATTATAAATAGTGAATCAGGTATTGATGTCGCATAACCTGAGAGGGTATCCCTGCCTATCCCATTCAAGAAGAATGCGCTAGTCCCGCCTATAAAGTCGCCATCACCCGTGAAGGCTAAACTATAGCCATAAACAACCCAAGCTATGGACACGATACAAGTAATAGCAAAGCATTGCATTAAAACTGAAATAGCATTCTTACTTCTTACCAATCCTGCATAAAAAAGAGAAAGTCCAGGCAAGGTCATAAAAAGCACCAAAGCCGTTGAAGTTAATATCCAAGCTGTATCTCCAGAATTAAGACTATCTCCAAAAGAAGATAAAGAAATTAAGGATAGGAAAATTCCTGTAAGTACTTTTTTTGTCATCTGATTCTCCTTTTTTTATAATGCGTCTTCGTTTAGTTCGCCGGTTCGGATTCTTACCACCTGATCTAAAGAAGAAATGAAAATCTTTCCATCACCAAT
>DQKS01000086.1 GCA_015660645.1 Gammaproteobacteria bacterium | reverse complement strand
TACTCACATACACCCAAGAAATACCACACAACCAATAGCCTAGTCCGTAGAAAAAACTAACAATAAAACTTTGTTTTATACTTAAGTCCTCCAGGAGGTACATGAAGAAACAGATGGACACAATCGATAAAGGCCAGAGGCTAAATGGAGCGAAACCAAAGGCAAATAATGATCCACTCAATACAGCATATAAATACTTAATCTTCATAACTATTTATATTAGATTTTGTAGGTCAACAGAGAAAGGTTTATTTTAGTTTTGAAACCTTAATTTCCTTTATACTCCTTCTTTCAATAGAGTTAATAACAAAACGAAGGTTATCAATGGTAATTGCATCATTGGGTTTAGGGAATCTTGCTAAGTGATGCATTACTATACCCCCCAATGTATCGAAGTCTTTATCACTTAAGTTTGAATTAAACGTTATATTAAATTCATCAATTGGAATTAAGGCTGATACTAAGAATTCATCTTTAGACAGCTCTTTTATCAGAATATCTGGATTATTATCGTGTTCATCCTCTATCTCTCCTACTATTTCTTCTAAAACATCCTCTACTGTAACTAAACCTGTGATCCCGCCGTACTCATCTAGAACAATTGCCATATGGTTCTTGTTCATCCTTAGTTCATCTAACAATAAATTAAGTTTTTTACTCTCCGGTATTAATGTTGCTGGTCTAATTATCGACGAAAGCTCAAAATCTTTTATATTTTCAGAAGACAAGTAAGGCAAAAGGTCTTTTGCCAACAAAATTCCTTCTATTTCATCTGTATCGGCGTTTATAACAGGGAACCTAGAATGGCTGGACTTAATGATTCGCGGTAAGAATTCAGTAGGTCTTTCTTCTGAATCAACAAATATCATTTGTGGTCTTGGAATCATAATATCCCTAACCTGATCAGTTGATACACGTAAAGCACCCTCTATCATGTTAAGAGTTCCTTTTTCTAGCACTCCTCGTTCACTGGAATCTCGTATAGATCCAGCTAATTCTTGTTTATTTTTAGGTTTATAAGAGAAATTTTGATAAATTACTTTAATTCTGTCTTTAATCTTTTTTCTAATGCCGAGCCTACCTGGCTCAGCAGAAATACTTGGTGGTTCTTCGTTCATTAACGCCTCAATTTATAAACACTTAATTATAATAGGACTAATCAATAGGGATCAGCAACACCTATTTTAGATAAAATTTTTCTCTCTAGATCTTCCATGATAAGAGCATTATCTGATTGTTCGTGATCGTGTCCCAACAAATGAAGCACACCATGGATAAATAAATGCGCCATATGGTGTGATAAATCTTTTTTTTGATGCTCTGCTTCTTCAAAAACTATCTCAGGACAAATTGCTATATCGCCAAGAAAACCTGCTTCCGTAATAAGATTGGTACCTGAGGGGAATGCTAACACATTGGTAGGGCTGTTTTTACTTCGGAACTTCTCATTTATTGATTGCATCTCTTTTTTCCCCAAAAATTTTAGAGAAACTGACCAAGAGTTATTTTTAGAAACTTTGAACTCATTTTCTACCGCTATAAGCCAATCTTCTAACGGATAAGAATCAAAGACCCGCTGGTCAACTCCTTCAAAAGAAATTTCTACTTTAGAATCTAGATAAATCAATATTAATTATACTCTTCGTATGCTTCTACAATCTTTTGAACCAGTCCGTGCCGGACTACATCTTTTGAATCAAATTTTATAAATCCAACCTCAGATAGATCTTTTAAAACATCTATGGAATGCACCAAACCAGATTGAGTATTTTTAGGCAGGTCAATTTGGGTAATGTCACCTGTTACAACTACTTTAGATCCAAACCCAAAACGAGTTAAAAACATCTTCATTTGTTCAACAGTGGCATTTTGGCTTTCGTCTAGAATAATAAAAGAATTATTCAGCGTTCTACCTCTCATAAATGCCAAGGGCACAACCTCAATGATATTGCGTTCTATAAATTGATTTGTTTCTTTAAAGCCAAGCATCTCAAAAAGAGCGTCATAAAGAGGTCTTAAATAAGGATCAATTTTCTGACTTAAATCACCAGGAAGAAACCCTAATTTCTCACCTGCCTCTACAGCAGGTCTTACTAAAAGTATCTTCTCTACCTCACCACTAACCAATTGCTGAACAGCACAAGCAACAGCCAAATAAGTCTTACCAGTACCTGCAGGACCAATACCAAAAGTTAGAGCTTTTTTATTAATAGTTTGTACGTAGTCTTCTTGATGACCTCCATTAGGAATAATTACTAGATTGGGGGTCTTAATCGGGCTTTTTGATGTAAAAATATTTTCCATATTTTTTTCTCTCTCTGATTTATTTATTGCCTCTCTCAAGTATAAATGAACACTTGAAGGAGATAGCTCATTCACTTTCTCCAAATCACTATAGAGCTTTGTTAAAACAGTTTTTCCTATATTTAAACCAGAAACAGGTCCTTTTATCTTAAAATTTGCACCTCTATTTATTATTTTTATATCTAGTGCCCGCTCTATTTGCTTGAGAATGGAATTAGTTGGACCACAAAGATTAGTTATTCTTTCTTGGTCTAAAGGCTCCAGTTGAAATTTAAGGTCTTCTAACATTAAGGTTTATAAATTCCTCTAAGAGATTTAGTTTTAGCCTCTAATATTTCTACTGGTACAAAATTACCGATTAAACTTTGATCATCACAAGAAAATATTACGACTTTATTGTTCTCAGTTCTCGCCTGAAACTCGCCTGGATCCTTCTTTGATACGCCTGTAACTAAACACCTAGAAATTTTTCCTACCATTCTTCTACTAATACTTAATGCTGATTTTTCTAACTTTAATTGCAATCTTTCTAAACGTTCTTTTTTTTCTTCAGAGGAAACTGTATCTACAAGATCTTTCGCAGTTGTATTGGGCCTGGGACTATATATGAAACTAAAAGATTCATCATATTCAACTGCATCAGTTAAATCCAAAGTGTCTTGAAAATCTTCCTCTGTTTCTCCGGGAAAGCCTACTATAAAATCTGATGAAATACTTATTCCGGGTCTTACTTTTTTTAATTTATTAATGGTCGCCAAATATTCTTCTCGAGTATGTCTTCTCCTCATGGCTTTCAAAATGGTATTTGAACCGCTTTGAACAGGCAAGTGAACATGGCTAACTAATTGTGGAACTTCTGAATAGACATCTATTAAGTCTTGACCAAACTCAAAAGGATGAGAAGTTGTATAGCTAACCCTCTCTATGCCGTCAACATTAGCAACCGCTCTTATTAAATTAGAAAGGCCTAAACCTTTGGTCTTCAATTTTGAGTCTCTGTAAGAGTTTACATTTTGTCCTAACAAAACAATCTCTCTTACCTCCTTTAAAGAAAGGCTAATGACCTCTTCAATAATACTTTCCAGAGATCTGCTTATCTCATTGCCTCTTGTGTGTGGAACAACACAAAAAGAACAGTATTTATTACAACCTTCCATAATTGAAACAAAAGCAGAGGGGCCACCTGATGTAGGCTCTGGTAAATTCTCAAATTTCTCTGTCTTAGGAAAAGAAACGTCAATAACTGCAGAGTCTTTATTAGAAGAAGTTTCATAGAGAGTTGGAACTCTGTGGATGGTTTGAGGTCCAAAAACCAAGTCTACATAAGGCGCTCTTTTTGTAATTTTAGTTCCTTCTTGACTTGCAACACAACCGCCAACTCCTATCTTTAGGTCCGGGTTTTTTTCCTTAAGTTTTTTCCACCTTCCCAATTGATGAAAAACTTTTTCTTGGGCTTTTTCGCGTATAGAACAAGTGTTCAACAAAATTAAATCCGCTTTTTCTGCGGAATCTACTGTTTCAAAACCATGGCTAAGATTTAATAG